>NZ_JBSXMU010000145.1:0-6989 GCF_054073225.1 Teichococcus aerofrigidensis | reverse complement strand
CCCCCCCCCCCACCCCCCCCCCCCCCCCCCCGGGGGGGGGGGGCGCCGCCCCGGCGCCGACCACCAGCCTGAGCAGCAGCAGCGCCGATTTCGACCGCTTCCTGACCCTGCTGACCGCGCAGATGAAGTTCCAGGACCCGATGCAGCCGACCGACCCGACCCAGTTCGTGGCGCAGCTGGCGCAGTTCTCCCAGGTCGAGCAGCAGACCAAGACCAACACCCTGCTGACCGGCATCGCCAGTGCGCTCAGCAATGGCGGCACCCTGGCGGAGAACGCGGCGCTGCTCGGCAAGACGGTGCAGAGCACGCTCAGCCAGATCACCGTGCCCGACAGCGGCACCAGCACCGTCACGGCGACAGTGACGGCCGGCACGCTGGGCAACACCCGGCTCGAGGTGCTGGACGCCGGCGGCGCGGTGGTGCGCCGCATCGGCCTCGCCCAGGGCGAGAACACGGTGGTCTTCGACGGCAAGAGCGCCGACGGCACGCGGCTGGCGACCGGCCGCTACAATGTCCGTGTCGTCGGCGACGATGCCGGCGGCGCGCGGCAAAGCGCCGGCAGCGTCAGCGCCGGCGGCACCATCACCGAGTTCCGCAAGGACAGCACCGGCGCCTTCACCCTGGTGCTGAGCAATGGCAGCGTCATCAACGCCGCCGACGTGACGCAGATCAGGTCCTGAGCCGCCGGCCGCGCGGGCGGCTCAGCTGTGGATCAGCCGGGTGATGACCACGTCCTTGAGCCCGGCCTCCTGCACCTGCGCCAGGCAGTCGAACAGCCGGTCGCGCAGCAGGGAGGGGTCGGTCCGGCCCGGCCGCAGCTCCTGCCGCTCCGACATGGCGATCAGCCGCTGCAGCACCGCCTGCTTCAGCCGGGGCGACAGGTCGCGGAACTGCTGGGTCTCCGCCGCGCGGGTCTCCAGCGTCACCGAGACCACGACATAGCCCATGCGGCGGCCCAGGCTGGGCAGGTTCACCGTGAAGTCGCCGAGCGGCAAGAACTCGTATTCCTTCTTCGGCGCCGCCTCGGCCGCCCGGGCGGGAGGGGTCAGCAGGGCCGGGGCCAGGGCGGAGGTCGCAATGGCGCCGAGCAGGGCCCGGCGGAGACAGGGTGACGGCATGGCGCTCTCGATCGATTGCGGATGACCCCTGTTACGCAACCGGTGATTATCACGTCAATCAACTTATCCTATTTTTGCGACGCGACATGGCGCGGGCCCGCGCCGCCCCGCTTCCGCTGCGCCCAGACGATGCCGATGATCCGGGCCACCGCCTCGAAATGCGCCGGCGGAATCGCCTGGCCGACCTCGACCGAGGCGTAGAGGCCGCGCGCCAGGGGCCGGTCCTCGATCAGCATCACGCCGGCGGCGCCGGCCAGTTCGCGGATCCGCAGCGCCACGTGGTCGACGCCCTTGGCGACGCAGACCGGCGCCGCGTCCTCGCCCCGCTCGTAGCGCAGCGCCACGGCGAAATGCGTCGGGTTGGTGATCACCACCGTGGCGGTCGGGACATCGGCCATCATGCGCCGCTGCGACATCTGCCGGCGCTTGCGCTTCAGCGCCGACTTCACGTGCGGGTCGCCATCGGTCGCGCGCAGTTCCTCCCTCATCTCCTGCAGCGTCATGCGCTGCCGGCGATGGTACTCGAAGCGCTGGAAGGCGATGTCGATCGCCGCCACCACGCCGCTGACCAGGGTCACGGCGAAGACCACGGCGATGGCCGACTGCATCGCCAGCGCCGGGAACACCGCCGGGTCCACCGCGGCCAGCTGCGCGCTCCGCTCGTAGAGCGGCCGACCGACGATCCAGCAGGTCAGGCCGACGGCCAGCATCTTGGTCAGGCTCTTGGCGAACTCGAACAGCGCCTTCAGTCCGAAGAGCCGCTTCATCCCGGCCAGCGGCGAGAGGTGCGACCATTTCGGCCGCAGCCGCTCGCCGGCCATGACCACGGTGTTCTGCGCCAGGTGCGGCAGCAGGCTGCCGGCCAGCAACAGGCCGAAGACCGGCAGCAGCGCCACGGCCAGCGCCTCGATGAAGGCGGCGCCCGCCTGGCGATAGCCCTCCCCGGTCAGGTCGAGGAAGGCCTCCGGCTGCTCGATCAGCGGCAGCAGCACCAGGCTGACCCGCTCGCCGATCAGCCCGCCGGCCAGGCCGAGGGCGAGCAGCATGGCGGCATAGAGGCCGAAGACCGAGCCCTCGCGCGAGACCGGCAGGTCGCCCTTCTCGCGCGCCTGCTGCAGCTTGCGCTGCGAGGCGTCGAGCGTCTTCTCCTGGCCGCTCTCCTCCGCCACGGCTCAGCGCCCGAAGGTGAAGACGGCGCCATAGGCGCCGAGGATCTCGGTGACCAGGGTCGGCGCCGCGGCGCCGAGCAGCGTCAGGCCGGCCAGCAGCAGGGCCGGCGCGCCGATCATGAAGACCGGCATGGCCGGCATGGCGCGGTTGATGCCGGCCAGCGCCAGGTTGAAGATCAGCGCCAGGATCAGGAAGGGCATGGCGAGCTGCATGGCGAGGCGGAAGGCCGTCGCCACCCCCTCGGCCAGGCTGCGCGCGGCGAGCGCCGTCTCCGGCGCGGCGCCGAGCGGGACCAGCGCGTAGCTGTCGGCGATGGCGCGCAGGCCCGGATGGTGCCCGTCGATGGCGAAGAGCGCGGCCAGGCTCGCGGCGTAGAGCGCGCCGCCGAGCACCGCCGAATTGTCCATGCCGATGCCGAAGACGAAGGCGTTGCTGATGCCGATGCTCTGGCCGATCACCTGACCCGCCACATGCACCGCCGAGAGCAGCAGGCGCGACAGCGTGCCGAGGAAGGCGCCGGTCGCGGTCTCCAGCGCGACCGCGCCGGCCATGGCGAGGGCGCCGGGCGGGCTGCTGGCCGGCCCGGCGAGCGGCGCGATGCAGAGCGCGATCAGCAGTCCGGCCAGCAGGCGGATGCGCGCCGGCAGCTGCGTCTCGCCCGTCCCCGGCAGCAGCAGCAGCGCCGCCGAGACCCGGCAGAACACCAGGAAGAGGCGATAGAGCTCGGCGGTCAGCCAGCTTTCCAGGCCGAGCTGCACCCTCAGATCTGGCCCACGGTGCGCAGCTTGGCGCGCTGATGCACCTCCGCGTGGCTGATCACGGCGATGGTCGGGTTGATGCGCTCCACCAGGTGGCGCACGAAGGGGCGCGCCGCGGCCGAGGTCAGCACCGCCGGCCAGTCCCCCTTGGCGGCGGCCTCGGCGATGCGGGCGCGGGTGGAGGCGATCAGCTCCTGGATCCGCGACGGCGCCATGGCGAAGTTGCGCTGGTCGCCCTCCTCGATGATGGCGCCGCCCACCTCGCGCTCCCATTCGGGCGAGAGCAGCAGGGTGGTGATGTAGCCGTCCTCCTGCGTCAGGCCGCGGCAGATCTGCAGGGAGAGGCGCTGGCGCACATGCTCGGCCAGCATCGAGACGTTGCGCGTCATCCCCGCCGCCTCGTGCAGCGCCTCCAGGATCAGCGGCAGGTTGCGGATCGAGATGCGCTCGCCGAGCAGCGTCGCCAGCACCTTCTGCACGGTGGCCATCGGCAGCACGGCGGGGATCAGGTCGGCGACCAGGCGCTGATGCTCCTTCTCCAGGCCGTCGAGCAGCCGCTGCGTCGCCGCATAGGTCTGCAGCTGCGCCATGTAGCCCTTCAGCACCTCGGACATGTGTGTGGTCAGCACGGTCTCGACATCGACCACGGTGAGGCCCTGGGCCATCGCCGCCTCGCGCAGCGCCGGCTCGATCCAGCGCGCCCTGATGTGGAAGGAGGGCTCCTGCGTGTCGATGCCCGGCACGCCGATCTCCTGGCCGCCGGGGGCGAAGGCCAGCAGCCGCCCCAGCACCAGCGTCTCGCGCGCCACCTCGACGCCCTGCACCTGGATCGAGTACTCGCCCGAGGCGAGATCCATGTTGTCCTTGATGCGGACGGCGGGCAGCACGAAGCCGAATTCCAGGCCGAAGGCGCGGCGCAGCTTCCGGATCTTCTCCGACAGCCCGCCCTGGCGGCTGGCGGTCAGCGAGACCAGGCCCATGCCGAGCTCGAGGCGGACGTCGTCGACGCGGATCAGCTCGGCCATGCTCTCCTCGCGCGGCGCCGCCTCGGCCACCGGCAGGCCGGCCTCGCGCGCCGCGGCGGCGCGCCCGGCGGCGCGCTGCGCCAGCCAGCCGCCGCCGGCAGCGACCGCGCCGAGCGCGAAGAAGGGCAGGAAGGGCAGGCCGGGCAGCACGGCGAAGAGGCCGGAGAGGCCGGCGGCCAGATAGAGCGGCTTCGGCTGGGCGCCGAGCTGGCTGACGAAGGCCTTGTCGGTCGAGCCGCGCACGCCGCCCTTGGAGACCAGCATGCCGGCGCCGACCGAGACGATCAGCGCCGGGATCTGGCTGACGATGCCGTCGCCGACCGCGAGCGTGACGTAGTTCTCGGCCGCCGCCGAGAGCGACATGCCATGGCGCAGCGTGCCGACGGTGATGCCGCCCAGCACATTGACGATGGTGACCAGGATGGCGGCGACGGCATCGCCGCGGACGAATTTCGAGGCGCCGTCCATGGCGCCGAAGAAGGTGTTCTCGTCCTCCAGATCGCGGCGGCGGCGCTTGGCCTCGGCGTCGTCGATGGTGCCGGCGGCGAGATCGGCGTCGATCGCCATCTGCTTGCCCGGCATGGCATCCAGGCTGAAGCGCGCGGCGACCTCGGCGATGCGCCCGGCGCCCTTGGTGACGACGATGAAGTTCACCACGATCAGGATGGCGAAGACGATGACGCCGATGATGAAGTCGCCGCCGACGACGAAGGCGGCGAAGCCGTGGATGACGTCGCCCGCCGCGTCCAGGCCGCGATGCCCGTCGGCCAGCACCAGCCGCGTGGTGGCGAGGTTGAGCGCCAGCCGCAGCAGGGTCGAGACCAGCAGCACGGTGGGGAAGACGGAGAAGTCGAGCGGCCGCTCGATCCAGATCGCCACCATCAGGATCAGCACCGAGAGGGTGATCGAGGTGGCGAGGCCGAGATCGACCAGCCAGCTCGGCATCGGCAGCACCAGCACCGCCAGCAGCAGCACCAGCGCCGCGGCGAAGAGCAGGTCCTGGTGGCCGAGGCCGCCGCGCAGGCGCCGGAGCAGATCCATGCGTCAGAGACCCACGATGAGCTGCGCGATCTCCTCGGTGTAGGAGCGCAGCGCGGCGAAGCCGAAGGGCAGGGAGAGCATGGTGGCGATCATGGTCACGACGATCTTGGGCACATAGGACAGCGTCATCTCCTGGATCTGCGTCAGCGCCTGCAGCACGGAGATGGCGACGCCGGTGACGAGTGCCGCGAGCAGCGGCGGGCCGGCCACGACCATCGTGGTGTAGAAGCCGCCGCGCAGCACCTCGATGACATCGCCCTCGTTCACGGCGCTCAGACCGCCATGCGCAGCACGTCCATGTACGCGCCGACGACCTTGTCGCGCAGCTGCGTCATGGTCTGCACGGTCAGCTCGGCGCTGGCGGCGGCCTGCACCACCTCCTGCACATCGGCGGTGCCGGCGACGCCGCGCGCCGCGGTGACCTCGGCCTGGCGCAGCGTGGCGAGCGAGGCGCGGGCGGCGTCCCCCACCATGGCGCCGAAATCGGTCGCCCCGGGCTGGCCCGCGGCGGCGGCACCCGCGCCATAGGCGCGCAGCGCGCTGGAGACGGGAGGGATGGCGGCGAGCGGCGTGGACATGCGGGTCACGACCTCAGGATGTCGAGCGTCTTGCCGTAGAGCGTGCGCGCCTGCTGCAGCACCGCCATGGACGCCTCGTAGCTGCGTCCGGCCATGCGCAGATCGGCCTGCTCGATCAGCGGATCGACGTTCGGGAGTTTGACGTAGCCCTGCTCGTCGGCCGCCGGATGGGCGGGATCGAACTGGGTGCGGAAGCCGCGGCCGTCCTGCTGGATCGCCGCCGTGCTGACCAGCTGCGCGCCGGTCGCGCGGTCGAGGCGCTGGCCGAAGCTGATCAGCTTGCGCCGATAGGGGTCGCCGCCCGGTACCGCCGCCGTGGAGCTGGCATTGGCGATGTTCTCGGCCGCCACGCGCATGCGGGTGGCCTGGGTGCTCATGCCGGAGGCGGCGGTGGCCATCGCCCGGGTCAGCGGTCCGGCGCCGGAGACAGGTCCGAGGCGCAGCATCAGCGGCCGCCCGCGGCGCTGCGCAGCAGCGAGGCGCCCTGCTTGTAGACGACCGTGGCGAGGTCATAGGCCTTCGCCACATCGGCCTGCTTCACCATCTGCTCCTCCAGGCTGACCGTGTTGCCGTCCGGGTCCTCGCCATAGGACTGGGCGCGGTCGGCGGCGATCTCGGCGCCGCCGCGGCCGGCGCCGAGATGCCCGGGCCGGGTCGCCGCCAGCTGCACCGTCCGCGGATCGCTCCCCGGGCCGCGCAGCAGGCCGCTGTCGAAGCGGAACGGCTTCACGTCCCGCGCGCGGTAATGCGGGGTGTTGGCGTTGGCGATGTTCTGCGCCAGCACGTTCTGCCGTTCCGACAGGTGCCGCATGCGCGCGCCGGTGATGCGGAAGACGTCGATGCCGTCGAGCATGGATGGGGGTGCCCCTCTGGCTGCCGGCGCAGGAATAGCCCGGTCCCGCCCGTCTTGTCGATGTTTTTCGCATAGCGCTTCGGCGGCGATGCGGGCCATAATGGCCCGAGAAGACCGGTCTCCGGCGCTGCCCCTCCCTAGCGGACGAATATTTCGCATGAATTCCGAGGCCCTCCCTCCGCCCGCCGCCCCGCCGGCCCCGTCATCCGGCCTTTCATCCGGCCTCGCCGACCTCGCCGGCCCGCTGGCGCGGCTGCCCCGGCGGGGCCGCTACGGCACGCTGGCCGGGGTACGGGGTGCCGCCCTCTCCGTCGCCGGTCTGGGCCCGGGCGTCGCCATCGGCGACCGGCTGCGCATCGAGCGCGGCGGCCTGGCGCCGGTCGAGGGCGAGTTCGTCGCCTTCACCCCGGAGACCGCGCTCGCCGTGCCGGAGGGCGGCACCGAGG
>NZ_JBSXMU010000144.1:0-7141 GCF_054073225.1 Teichococcus aerofrigidensis | reverse complement strand
GTCTCCGCCAGGGCCCGCCACTCCGCCCAGGGCGCGGCGGCGGCGGGATCGAGCAGCACGGCCCGGCCATAGGCCTCCAGCGCGGCGGCGGCCTCGCCCCGCAGCTTCTCGGCATGGCCGATCTGCAGCGCGATGTCGGCCTCGCCGGGGCGCTGCGCCGCCGCCGCGCGGTAGAGCGCCAGGGCCTCCCCGACGCGCCCGGCCTCCTTCAGGCAATGCGCCTGCTGCACCCGCATGCCGGCATCCTCCGGGCGCAGCTCCAGGAAGGCGGCATAGGCCGCGGCGGCGCGCAGCCAGTCGCGGCGGTCGCGCAGACCGTCCGCCTCGCGCCGCAAAGCCTCCGCCGGATCCTGGATCATGCTGCCCTCATGAAAACGCGCTTGCGATGCAGCATAACTCTTCGCCTATGAGCAATAAACCGTTAGGGTTTTGCTATGACCGCTCGCATCGCCATCGATGGATACAACCTCGCCCTCGATAAGGGCACGGGTGTCGCGACCTATGCGCGAAACCTCAGCTTTCGCCTGGGCGCGCTGGGCGCCGAGGTGGACGTGCTCTATGGCACCCGCGCCAGCCCGAGCCGCAACGAGCTGATCCGCGAGATCGCCTTCTTCGATGACCGGGTCGGCGACACCGAGCGCTGGCTGCGCTGGGTCCGCGCCACCCGCCGCACCCTGATGGGCCCCTTCGGCGAGGTGGCCACCCGCGTGCCGATCACCGGCCGGGTGGTATCCAACACCTTCGAGGCGCGGATGCCGCATTTCGACCGGCTGTGGAATGTCGAGAACGGCTTCACCATGGCCGCCAACTACTACAAGTGGTACAAGCGCCGGCTCAAGGTCTGGATGCCGCGCAGCCCGCAGGTGATGCACTGGACCTACCCGATCCCGATGCGGATCCCGGGCGCCCGCAACATCTACACCCTGCACGACCTGGTGCCGCTGCGCCTGCCCTTCACCACGCTGGACAACAAGCGCCGCTACTTCCGGCTGAACCGCCTGCTGGTGAAGAAGGCCGACCATATCATCACCGTCAGCGAGGCCAGCCGGCGCGACATCATCACCCTGCTGGGCGCCAGGCCGGAGCAGGTGACCAACACCTACCAGTCGGTCGAGATCCCCCGCAAGTTCGCCGAGAAGCCGCTGTCCGAGGCGCAGGACGAGATCCGCGGCAGCTTCGGGCTGGAGTGGAAGAACTACTTCCTGTTCTTCGGCGCCATCGAGCCGAAGAAGAATGTGGGCCGGATGATCGAGGCCTTCCTCGCCGCCGACACCGACCTGCCGCTGGTCATCGTCGGCAAGCAGGCCTGGAAGAGCGAGGAGGAGCTGCGCCTCCTGTTCGACGACCACATCCGCTACCAGGTGCAGGAGGGCAGCATCCTGCGCACGAAGCGCAAGATCGTGCTGCTCGACTACGCGCCCTTCCGCCTGCTGGTCTCGCTGGTGCGCGGCGCCAAGGCGGCGCTGTTCCCCTCGCTCTACGAGGGCTTCGGCCTGCCGGCGCTGGAGGCGATGAAGCTCGGCACGCCGGTGATGACCTCCAACACCTCCTCGCTCCCCGAAGTGGTGGGCGAGGCGGCGATCACCGTCGATCCCTATGACGTGCGGGCCATGGTCGAGGCGATCCGCGCGCTGGACCGCGACGCCGACCTGCGCGGCTGGCTGGAGCAGGCCGGGCCGAGGCGCGCGGCGGTGTTCAGCAACGAGGCCTATGAGCGGCGCCTGGCCGAGGTCTATGCGCGGATGGGGGTGAAGCTCGACCGGCCTCCCGCGCCGCCGGTCCGGGCACCGGAGGCCGAGGCGGAGGCCGTGGCGGCGGAGTGAGCCGCGCCGGCCGCTTCCCGCGGATCTAGATCCCCTGGCCGGCGAGCTCCGGAGCGGGCCGCGCCCCCTCCGCTCCCGCCTCCCCTCCGGCCCCCAGGCGCACCACCCGCCCCGCCACCTTCTCCGCCAGGGCCGCCTCATGCGTCACCACCAGCAGGGCGGTGCCGCGCTCGGCCGCGGCCTCGCCGAGCAGCGCCATCACCTCCTGCTGCATCAGCGGGTCGAGGCGCGAGGTGGCCTCGTCGGCGAAGAGCAGGGCGGGCTCCAGCAGCAGCGCCCGCAACAGGCCGAAGCGCTGCAACTCGCCGCCCGAGACCTCCGAAGGGCGCCGCGCCAGCAGCGCGGGCGCCAGCCGCAGCCGGGGCAGCAGCGCCGCCACCCCGCCCGCCGCCAGCCCATGCCGGCGGCACAGCTCCGCCAGGCCCTGGCCCAGCGGCTGGCTTGGCGCGAAGGCCGCCAGCGGGTCCTGGTAGAGCTTCTGCAGACCGAGCGGCCCCACCTGGCCGCCCTGCCGCACCATCCCGGCATCGGGCCGCGCCAGGCCGAGCAGCAGGTTGCCCAGCGTGGTCTTGCCGCAGCCGCTGCGCCCGGCGATGGCCACCACCTCGCCCTCGCCCACCGTCAGGTCCAGCCCGCCGAACAGCTCCCGGCCGCCCAGCCGCTTGCCGAGACCGCGCGCCTCCACCACCATCCGTCCCGCGGCGCGGCGCGGCCAGGGCGCCCAGCGCGACGGCTCGGCGCCGACCAGCCGCCGGGTGTAGTCGTGGCGCGGCGCCTCCAGCAGGTCCGGCAGGGGGCCCTCCTCGATGACCTCGCCCGCCAGCATCACCATCGCCCGCCCCCCCAGCAGGCGGGCCAGCGCCACGTCATGCGTGATGACCAGCAGCATCCGCCCGGCCTCCGCCTCGGCCCGCAGCAGGCGCCCGGCGGTGTCGCGCAGGTCGGCGTCCAGCCCCTTGGTCGGCTCGTCGGCGATCAGCAGATCGGCCCCGGCCGCCTCGGTCGCCGCCAGCGCCACGCGCTGGTTCATGCCGCCCGAGAGCTGGAAGGGGTAGCGCCCGCCGGCCCCCTCCAGCCCGAGATGGCGGAAGCGCGCGGCGGTCCGTCGCCGGGCCTCGGCGGCGGGGTGGCCATGCACCAGCCGGTCCACCTCCTCGACCTGCGGCGCGGCGCGCATGGCGGGATCGAGCGCCGCCCAGGGCTCCTGCGGCAGCATGGCGATGCACCGCCCCCAGAGCGCCCGGCGCTCGCGCGGCGGCAGCGGCAGGAGGTCCCGCCCCGCCAGCACGATCCGCCCCTCCGCGCGGAGGCCGGGCGGCAGCGCGCCCATCACCGCCTGGGCCAGCAGCGACTTGCCCGAGCCGGTCTCGCCCAGCAGCACCAGCGGCTCACCCGGGCGCAGCGTGAAGCCGGCCCCGCGCACCAGCACCCCCTCGGGGCCGGTGATCCGGAGGTCCTCGACGATCAGTCCCATCGGCGCGGTCATGCCCGTTCGCGCCCGGCCAGCAGGTGCAGGCCGAGCACCGTCAGGAAGATCAGCATCCCCGGCAGCAGCAGGGCGAGCGGCGCCTCGGCATGGTAGGGCAGCAGCTCGGTCATCATGCTGCCCCATTCCGGCACCGGTGGCCGGGCGGCGACGCCGATGAAGGCCAGCGCGGCGATGGTGGTGACGGCGGTGCCAGCGGCGAAGGCGAAGAGCGTGGCGGCCAGCGGCGCCACCTCGGGCCAGAGATGCCGGCGCAGGATGTGCCAGCGGCCGAAGCCGAGCAGCCGTGCCGCCTCCACCTGCGGCCGCGCCAGCACGCCGGCCGCCGTGTTGCGGCTGATGCGGAAGAACTCCACCCAGAGGGCGAGCGCGAGGCCGAGATAGAGCGGCAGGAACGCGCCGGGGGCGAAGGCCGTGACCAGCACCACCAGCAGCAGCGCCGGCAGGGCCTGCACGGCATCGGCGAGGCCGAGCAGCAGCCGCTCCGTCCAGCCGCCGCTGAGCGCCGCCAGCAGGCCGAGCAGCGTGCCCGGCACGGCGGCGGCCAGCGCCGCCAGCAGCGCGAAGCCGAAGGAGAGCCGCGCCCCGGCGGCCAGCCGCGCCAGCAGATCCCGCCCCAGATGATCGGTGCCGAGGGGATGGGCGCCCCCCGGCGGCAGCAGCGCGTCGGAGAGGTTCTGGCGCAGCGGATCGGCGCCGTGCAGCGGGCCGAGCAGGGCGAAGGCGGCGACGGCCGCGAGCATCAGCCCGCCCGCCAGCCTCTTGCGGGAGAGCCTCATGCGTGGCGCCGCCGCGGGTCCAGCGCCCAGCAGGCGAGGTCGGTCAGCGCGTTCAGCGTCACGAAGAGCAGCCCCATGGCCAGCGCCGTGCCCTGCACTATCGGGATGTCGCGCCCCAGCACGGCATGCACCAGCGCATGGCCGATGCCGGGCCAGGCAAAGAGAGACTCCACCACCACCACCCCTTCGATCAGCACCACCAGCTGCAATCCGAGATAGGCCACCACCGGAATGGCGGCGTTGCGCGCGCCGTGCCGGTGGAAGGCGGCGGCGTCGGACAGGCCCTTCATCCGCGCGAAGCCGAAGAAGGGCGAGGCCACCACCCCCGCCACCGCGTCCCGCGTCACCCGGGACGAGGCGGCGGCCAGGCCGAGCGCCAGGGTCAGGGCCGGCAGCACCACCTCGCGCCAGCCGCCCACGCCCGCCACCGGCAGCCAATCCCAGGACACGCCCAGCCAGAGCATCAGCCCGATGCCGATGACAAAGGCCGGCAGGGCGCGCAGCGCCGCCGAGGCGGCCAGCAGCGCGCCATCCCACCCGCCGCCGGCACGCAGCCCGGCCAGCGCGCCGAGCGGCGGCCCGATCAGCAGCGAGAGCAGCAGCGCCGCGACCGAGAGCAGCAGGGTATGGCCAAGCTGGACGGCGAGCGCGTCCGTCACCGCCTCGCCCGAGGCCAGCGAGGTCCCGAGGTCGAGGCGCGCCAGATCGGTGAACCAGGCGCCGAGCTGCGCGATCCAGGGCCGCTCCAGCCCCAGCTCCCGCCGCACCGCCTCGGCCGCGGCGCTGTCCACCAGGTCGTAGCCGTAGCGGCTGGCGGCGATGCGGTAGGCCATGTCGCCCGGCAGCAGCCGCACCATCAGGAAGCAGGCGGTGCCGACCAGCAGCGCCACCAGCACGGCCTGGGCGGCGCGCCCGGCGAGCAGCCGGATCAGCGCGCCCATGTCGCGCCCGCCACGCGGTAGGACAGCTCCAGGGGGTCGATCGAGAGGCCGCGCACCTGCCGCGAGACGGCGGTGGCCAGGTCGAACCAGCTGACCGGGATGACCGGCATCTCCTCCTGCAGAATGGCCGAGGCGCGGCCGCGCAGCGCGGCGCGCTCGGCCGGGTCGGCCGTCTCGCCGAGCCGCTCCAGCACGCCGTTCAGCGCCTCGCTGGACCAGCCCATGGCGCCCCAGTCGCCGCCCCGCGGCCCGTAATCCTGCAGCATGGTGCCCAGCGGGTCCGGCACCAGGGAGAAGTTGCGCGCCATCAGCGCCGCCTCCAGCGTGCCGTCCCGGTGCCCGGCCGGGATCTCGCCGCTGTTGACGATGGCGACCTTCATCTCGACGCCGATCTCCCGCAGCTGCGCCTGCATGGCGGTGGCGAGCCCCGGCAGCTCCGGCCGGTCCGAGAAGGTGCGGAGCGTGAAGGAGAAGGGCTTCCCCTCCCGCACCAGCAGCCCCTCGGCGCCGGGCTGCCAGCCCAGCTCCGCCAGCAGCCGCCGCGCCTCCGGCAGGTCCCGCCGCAGCGGCGGCAGGCCGGGCACATGCCACTCCGCCAGGGCCGGGGGAAAGAGCTGGGTCGCCATCGAGGCGGGCGAGCGCAGCAGCGCCGCCGCCATCCCCTGGCGGTCCAGTGCGAGGGAGAGGGCGCGGCGGGCGCGGACGTCGCGAAACAGCGGCAGGCCGCAGTTGAGCTTGATCAGCCGGGTGCGCGGAATGGCGCGGGTGTCGATGGCGAGCCGCGGGTTGCGGCGCAGCCGCTCCACCGTCTCGGGGGCAAGCTGCGCCACCAGCTCGGCCTGCCCGCCCTCGGCCATGGCCGCCCTGGTCTCGCCCCGACCCGCCGCCAGGTAGGAGACCCGCGCGATGGCCGGCGCCGCTCCGTCCCAGTGCGCCGAGCGCCCGGCCTCCAGGCGTTGCGGCAGCAGCAGGCGCGTCACCTGGTAGGGGCCGCTGCCGATCACGGCGCGCACCGCGCCGCCCTCGAAGGCGGCGGGGGCCAGGATGCCGGCGCTGTAATGCGCCAGGAAGGCGAGCAGCGGGGAGAAGGGCCGGGTGGTGCGGAGGACCACCTCGCCCGGCTCGCCCGGCTCGATCGCCGCGATCGGCAGATTGCCCAGCAGCCCGCCCTGCTCCCGGGCGCGGCGCAGCGCGGCGGCCACCGCGGCGGCGTCCACCGGCGTGCCGTCATGGAAGCGGGCGCCCGGCCGCAGCCGGAAGCGCCAGATGAGCCGGTCCTGCGACAGATCCCAGCCCCGCGCCAGGCCCGGCACCGGCAGGCCGCCGTCGTCGGCGCCGACCAGCGTCTCCACCACCTGCATGCGCTGGAAGACATAGCCGGAACGTGCCGGCTCCAGCCCGTTGATCTCGTTCGAGGTGACGACCCGGAAGAGATCGGCGGCGGGCTGGGCGCGGAGCGGGCGCGCCAGCAGCGGCAGGCCCGCTGCGGTGAGCAGGCCGAGGGAACGGCGGGAAAGCGGAGCGGCTGTCATGGCGCAGCCTTGTGCATGAAACGTTATAACGGTTCAAGTGGGCTTGTGCCGACGAGGATCCCGGCCAGGGCGTCCATCACCCGCCTGCTCCGTGCCCGGCCGTCGCGGCTACGCCGCCCGCAGGCACAGCAGCCGCGCCGCGCCGTGCTCCCGCTCCGCCAGCACCGTGAAGCCGGGCGGCTCCGGCGCCTCCTCCCGCCCGGTCTCGGCGACGACCAGCGCCCCGGGCGCGATCCAGCCGGCCGCGCCCAGCGCCGCCAGGGCGCGCGGCACCAGCGCCTGGCCATAGGGCGGGTCGAGGAAGACCAGGCCGCAGGCGCAGGGCGCGCGCGGCGGGGGGGTGGCGGCGCCGGGCCGGATGCGGGCCCGCTCCGCCTCGCGGCAGGCGGTGATGTTCGCCCGCAGCACGCCCAGCGCCACGCGGTCCCGCTCGATGAAATGCGCCGCCGCCGCGCCGCGCGAGAGCGCCTCCAGCCCCAGCGCCCCGGTGCCGGCGAAGGCATCCAGCACGACGGCCTCCTCGATGGCGCCGCGCCCGGCCCAGGGCGCGTGCCAGAGCATGTCGAACAGCGCCTGCCGC
>NZ_JBSXMU010000143.1:0-7157 GCF_054073225.1 Teichococcus aerofrigidensis | reverse complement strand
CGGCGCGGCCGCGCCTTCCTCGACCGGCTCTACCGCCCCGCCGGCCACTTCCGCCGCGCCGCCGACGCGGCGCTGGCCTGCCGCTGCGAGGAGGTGACCGGCGCCACCCTGCGCGAGGCGGCGGAGCGGCTTCAGGTGCCGGGCCCCAACCAGATGAAGGCCTTCCTGCGCTGCGGCATGGGGCCTTGCCAGGGGCGGCTCTGCGGCCTGACCGTCACCGAGACCATCGCCGCCGCGCGGCGGCTCTCCCCGGCCGAGATCGGCTACTACAACCTGCGCTCGCCGGTGAAGCCGCTGACCCTCGGCGAGCTCGCCAGCCTGCCGCATGACGAGGCCGATCTGCGCGCGACGGGAGGGGCGTGAGGGCCGGCCCCGCCTGACCCCGCCCCGCTTGACCAAGCCTGCCGGATCTGCCCCGATCCCCGCCCATGACCGACCGCAACCCCCTGCTCGCCCCCTGGACCACGCCCTTCGGCCTGCCGCCCTTCGACCGCATCCTGCCGGAGCACTTCCCGCCCGCCTTCGAGGCGGCCATGGCGGAGCATCTGGAGGAGATCGCCGCCATCGGGGCCGACCCGGCGGAACCGGACTTCGCCAATACGATCGAGGCGCTGCAGCGCAGCGGCCGGGCGCTGGCGAGGGTGGGCAATGTCTTCGGCAATCTCGTGGTCAGCCAGGGCGGCGAGGCGCTGGAGGCGCTGGACCGCGCACTCTCCCCCCGCCTCGCCCGGCATGGCATGACCGTCTCGCTCGACCCGGCGGTGTTCCGCCGCGTGGACCGGCTCTGGCGGCGGCGCGACAGGCTGGCGCTGGAGGAGGACCAGCGCCGGCTGCTGGAGCGGGCGCATCTCGGCTTCCTGCGCGCCGGCGCGGCGCTGGACGAGGCCGCCAAGGCCCGGCTGACCGCCATCTCCGCCCGCCTGGCCGAGCTGCACACCGCCTTCGGCCAGAATGTGCTGCATGACGAGAAGAGCTGGTCGCTGCCGCTCGGGGAGGCCGATCTGGAGGGCCTGCCGGACTTCCTCCGCGCCGGCGCGGCCGAGGCGGCGGCGGCGCGCGGCCTGCCGGGACACGTCATCACCCTCGGGCGCGCCCTGATCGAGCCCTTCCTGACCTTCTCGCCCCGGCGCGACCTGCGCCGCGCCGCCTATCGGGCCTGGATCGCCCGCGGCACGCATCCCGGCCCGCAGGACAACCGCCCGCTGATCCCCGAGATCCTGGCGTTGCGGGCCGAGCGGGCCAGGCTGCTGGATGCCGCGGACTTCGCCACCTTCCGCCTGTCGGATTCCATGGCCGGCACGCCCGAGGCGGCCGAGGCGCTGCTGGCCGAGGTCTGGGAACCGGCGAAGGCCAGGGCGGCGCGCGAGCGGGAGAAGCTGCTCGCCCTCGCCCGCGCCGAGGGGCTGGAGGGCCCGCTGGAAGCCTGGGACTGGCGCTACTACGCCGAGCGCGTGCGGCGCGCCGAGTACGATTTCGACGCCGCCGCGCTGAAGCCCTATCTCGTACTGGAGAATATCCAGCAGGCGGCCTTCGACACCGCCTCGCGCCTGTTCGGCCTGGAGTTCCTGCCGCGCCCCGACCTGCCCCTCTACCATGCGGATGTGCGGGCCTATGAGGTGCGCGACGCGGAGGGGCATGTCGGGATCTTCCTGGCCGACCCCTTCGCGCGGCCGGACAAGCGCTCGGGCGCCTGGATGAGCAGCTACCGCGACCAGGAAGCCATGCCGGGCGAGGCGGCGGTGTCCGCCATCGTCGTCAACAACAACAATTTCGCCCGCGCCGAGCCCTGCCTGCTCAGCTTCGACGATGCCGAGACCCTGTTCCACGAGTTCGGCCACGCGCTGCACGGCCTGCTCAGCCGCGTGCGCTATCCGGCGCAGTCCGGCACCTCGGTGCGGCGCGACTTCGTCGAGCTGCCCTCGCAGATCTACGAGCACTGGTTCGCCCTGCCGGAGACGCTGCGCCGCTACGCCCGCCACCACGAGACCGGCGCCGCCGTGCCCGAGGCCGTGATCGGGCGGCTGCTGGCGGCGCGCGACTTCAACCAGGGCTTCGCCACGGTGGAGTATGCCGCCGCCGCGCTGATCGACCTGGCGCTGCACCGCCATCCCGACCCGGGGGCCCTCGACATCGAGCGCTTCGAGCGGGACTTCCTCGACGGCATCGGCATGCCGCGCGACATCGGCATCCGGCACCGGCCGGCGCATTTCCAGCACCTCTTCGCCGGCGGCGGCTACGCGGCGAGCTACTACGCCTATCTCTGGTCCGAGGTGCTGGACGCCGATGGCTACGCCGCCTTCGAGGAAGCCGGCGACCCGTTCGATCCGGCGCTGGCCGCCCGGCTGCGGACGCTCCTCGGCGCCGGCGACACACGCGACCCGATGGCGCTCTACGAGGCCTTCCGGGGCCGCCGGCCCACGACCGCCGCCCTGCTGCGCAGCCGTGGCCTGGCCGCCGGGTGAACCTCAGAGCATCGGCCGGCCGCCCGTCACCGGGATGATGGCGCCGGTGATGTAGCTGCCCTCGTCGGAGGCCAGCAGCACATAGGCGCCGGCCAGCTCCGCCGGCTGGCCGGCCCGCCCGATCGGCGTGTTGCCGCCGAAGCTCTCCACCTTCTCCGGCGGCATGGTGGAGGGGATCAGCGGCGTCCAGATCGGGCCCGGCGCCACGCCGTTCACCCGGATGCCCTTCTCCGCCACGAGCTGCGCGAGCCCGGCCGTGAAGTTGGCGATGGCGCCCTTCGTGGTGGCATAGGCCAGCAGGTTGGGCGAGGGATCGTCGGCGTTGATCGAGGTGGTGTTGATGATCGAGGCGCCGGGCTTCATCCGCGGGATCGCCGCCTTGCAGAGGTGGAACTGGCTGTGGATGTTGACCCGGAAGGTCAGCTCCCATTCCTCGGCGGTGATGTCGCCGATCTCCGCGAAGGTGGCCTGGTGCGCCGCGTTGTTGACCAGGATGTCGAGCCGGCCGAAGGCCTCGAAGGCCCGGTCCACCAGGGCCTGGCAATGGCTCTCGTGCTGGATGTCGCCCGGCACCAGAACGGCGCGGCGCCCGGCCTTCTCGACCCAGCGCGCGGTCTCCCGCGCATCCTCCTCCTCGTCGAGATAGGAGATCAGCACATCCGCCCCCTCGCGGGCGAAGGCGATGGCCACCGCCCGGCCGATGCCGGAATCGCCGCCGGTGATCAGCGCCGCCCGGCCGGCGAGGCGGCCGCTGCCGCGATAGCTGTCCTCGCCATGGTCGGGGCGGGGCGTCATGGCGTCCGTGCGGCCCGGCATCGCCTGCTGCTGCCGCGGCTGCGGCGGCCTCGGATAATCCTTCTGCGTGTCGCCGGTCATCTCCGGTCCCTCCTCTGTCCGTCCGGGTAATGCGGGAGGTGCGCGGAAGGCTTCACGCGGGCATGGCGAAGTCGACCGGCCGGGGCCCCGCGCGGCGCCGCCGGGCGGAGGCGCACCCGATCACCGGCATCAGGCGGTGGCCTCGAAGAGCTCGCGCCCGATCAGCATGCGGCGGATCTCGCTGGTGCCGGCGCCGATCTCGTAGAGCTTGGCGTCGCGCAGCAGCCGCCCGGCCGGATAGTCGTTGATGTAGCCGTTGCCGCCCAGGCACTGGATGGTCTCCAGCGCCATCCAGGTGGCACGCTCGGCGGCATGCAGGATGGCGCTGGCGGCATCCCGCCGCGTCACCCGCCCGGCGTCGCAGGCGCGCGCCACGGCATAGACATGCGCCCGGGTGACGCTGAGCGCGGTGTACATGTCGGCGAGCTTGCCCTGCATCAGCTGGAAGGTGCCGATCGGCTGGCCGAACTGGCGCCGCTCGTGCAGGTAGGGCAGGGCGAGGTCCAGGCAGGCCTGCATGATGCCGAGCGGCCCGGCGGCGAGCACGGCGCGCTCGTAATCCAGCCCGCTCATCAGCACGGCGACGCCGCCGCCCTCGGCGCCCAGCACATTCTCCGCCGGCACCGCGCAGTCCTGGAAGATCAGCTCGCAGGTGTTGGAGCCGCGCATGCCGAGCTTGTCGAGCTTCGGCCCGGTGGAGAAGCCGGCGAAGCCCTTCTCCACCAGGAAGGCGGTGATGCCGCGCGCCCCGGCGGCCGGGTCGGTCTTGGCATAGACCACCAGCACATCGGCATCCGGTCCGTTGGTGATCCACATCTTGCCGCCGTTCAGGCGGTAGTGCCCGCCATGCCGCTCCGCCCGCAGCCGCATCGAGACCACGTCGCTGCCGGCGCCGGCTTCGCTCATCGCCAGGGCGCCGACATGCTCGCCCGTGATTAGTCGCGGCAGGTGGCGCGCCTTCTGCGCCGGCGAGCCGTTGCGGCGGATCTGGTTGACGCAGAGGTTGGAATGGGCGCCATAGGACAGCGCGACGGAGGCGGAGGCACGGCTGATCTCCTCCATCGCCACCACATGATCGAGATAGCCCATGCCGGCCCCGCCATGCTCCTCCTCGGCGGTGATGCCGAGCAGGCCGAGCGCGCCGAGCTTCCTCCAGAGATCGGGCGGGAAGGCGTTGTCGCGGTCGATCGCGGCGGCGCGCGGGGCGATTTCGGCGGCGGCGAAGGCGGCGACCTGGGCGCGCAGGGCCTCGGTGGTCTCGCCCAGGCCGTGATCCAGCCCGGTGACGTCAAGACGGGCAGCGGTGGACATGCCGGCTCCTCCCTCATCGGGGCCTTCGCCGGCCCTCTGTTCAACGAACGTATGTTCGTTTATTTCCAAGGGCAAGGGAATACGGGGACATCCGGCCTTGGCACGCATCGCGGGTTCGCACGGCCCCACCACCGCCGCCGCCATCCGCCGCGCCGGCCTGGCGCTGATCCACCGCCACGGCTACGAGGCGACGAGCCTGCGCCAGCTCGCCGCCGCCGTCGGCCTGCGCCCCGCCTCCCTCTACAACCACTTCCCCACCAAGCAGGCCCTGCTCTTCAGCCTGATCCACGACCACATGATCGACCTGCTGGCCGGCACGGAGGCGGCGCTGGAAGCGGCCGGGCGCGGCCCGCTGGCGCGGCTGCGCGCCTTCCTGGCGCATCACCTGCGCTACCATCTCGATCGCAAGGCCGAGGTCTTCATCGCCAATTTCGAGCTGCGCGCCCTGGCGCCCGGGAACCACGCCGCCGTCATCGGCCTGCGCCGCCGCTATGAGGGGCTGCTGAT
This sequence comes from Teichococcus aerofrigidensis, assembly GCF_054073225.1. Taxonomy (NCBI): domain Bacteria; kingdom Pseudomonadati; phylum Pseudomonadota; class Alphaproteobacteria; order Acetobacterales; family Roseomonadaceae; genus Roseomonas; species Teichococcus aerofrigidensis. The sequence continues at coordinate 2,001 of NZ_JBSXMU010000143.1, read as the reverse complement.
CGGGCTGCTGGAGGAGGAGGCCGCGGCCGGGCGCGTCACCCTGCCGGATGCGCCGGTCACCGCCTATGCCGTCCTGGCCATGCTGACCGGCGCCTGCACCTGGTACAAGCCCGAGGGCCGGCTCGACCCGGAGGCGATCATCGCCCTCCACACCGACCTCGTGCTGCGCGGCCTCGCGGCGGCGGCGCCCCCCCTTGCCAGGGCCGCCTCCGGGCCGGAATAACACCTCCGGTGACCCGCTTCCGCTTCCTGCACGCCGCCGACCTGCATCTCGACAGCCCGCTGCGCGGCCTCGACGCCGATGCCTCCGCCCCGGCCCGGCGCATCCGCGAGGCCAGCCGCGCCGCGCTGGACAATCTGGTCGGGCTGGCGCTGCGCGAGCGTGTCGATCTGCTGCTGGTGGCGGGCGACCTCTATGACGGCGACTGGCAGGACTACCGGACCGGCCAGGCCCTGGTCGCCGCCTTCGCCCGGCTGACGCGGGCCGGCATCCGCGTCGTCGCCATCCGCGGCAACCACGATGCCGAGAGCGTGCTGACCCGCAGCCTGCGCCTGCCCGAGGGCGCCACCCTGCTTTCGCACCGCCGGCCGGAAAGCCTGGAGCTGCCGGAGCTCGGCCTTGCCGTGCACGGCCAGAGCTTCGCCCAGCGCGCGGTGGTCGAGAACCTGGCGCTCGCCTATCCGCCGCCGCTCGCCGGGCGCTTCAACATCGGCCTGCTGCACAGCTCCGCCGCCGGCCACGCGGCGCACGAGACCTATGCCCCCTGCGCCATCGCCCAGCTCGCCGGCCATGGCTACGACTACTGGGCGCTCGGCCATGTGCATGAGCGCGCCGTGCTGCACGAGGCGCCGTGGATCGTCTTTCCGGGCAATCTCCAGGGCCGGCACATCAACGAGCCGGGCGCCAAGGGCGCCAGCCTGGTGACGGTGCGGGAGGGGCGCGTCGCGGCCGTGGAGCACCATGCGCTGGACGTGGTGCGCTGGCAGCGGCTGGCGCTGGACCTGAGCGGAGCCGCCGACCTCGCCGCCGTGCAGGACCGCGCGCGCGACGCCATCGGCGCGGCGGTAGAGGCGGCGGAGGGCCGGCTGCTGGCCCTGCGGCTGGAGCTTGGCGGCACCACGGCGGCGCATTCCGCCCTGGCGCGCGACCCGGAGGCGCTGCGCGCCCATCTGCGCTCCGCGGGGCTGGAGGCGGCCGAGGCGGACAGCTTCTGGATCGAGGCGGGGCGCCTCGCGACCCGCGCGCCCGGTGCCGCCCCGGCGGCGGGCGACGATGCGCCGGCCCGGCTGCTCGGCGCCGTGCGGGACATCGCCGCCGCGCCGCGGACCGCGCCGGAGCTGGCCTCGGCCCTGCAGGACTACGCGACGCAGATGCTGGCCCGCGCGCCCGGCCTGCGCGAAGCCCTGCCCGCCGGCCATCCCGCCCTGCTGCTGGCCGAGGGGGAGCTTCCCCCCGAGTTGCTGCGCCAGGCGCGCGACCTGCTGCTCGCCCGCCTGACCGAGGAGGAGGGGGCATGCGGCTGACCGCGCTTTCCCTGCACCACTACGGCAGCTTCCGCGACACGGTCCTGGCGCTGGATCCGGCGCCCGGCCGGGTCAATCTGATCCTGGCGCCGAACGGCGCCGGCAAGTCGGTGCTGCGGAGCGCGCTGGGCGACCTCCTCTTCGGCATCGGCGCGCAGACCCCGATGGGCTTCCGGCACGGCTACGGCGGCATGCAGCTGCGGGCCGAGGGCGCCGGCCCGGATGGCGCGGCCTTCGTGCTGGAGCGCCGCAAGGGCCGTGGCAACACCCTGGCCGGGGCGGACGGCCAGCCCCTGCCGCCGGCCCTGGCGCAACGGCTTCTCGGCACGGCCGACCGGGCCTTGCTCGAACGGCTCTTCGCCCTGGACACCGAGCGGCTGCGCGCCGGCGGCCAGGCGCTCCTGGCCAGCGGGGGCGACCTCGCCGAGGCGCTGCGGCAGGCCGCCGGCGGGCTGCGCCGGGCGCGCGATCTGCGCC
>NZ_JBSXMU010000142.1:0-7182 GCF_054073225.1 Teichococcus aerofrigidensis | reverse complement strand
TCAGCTCGTGCTTCCAGAGCAGCACGGCGGCGGGGGGGGGCCGCCGGCCAGGGCCCCGGAGTTCAGGCCCGCGCGAAGGCGTCCGCGATGCTCTCGAAGAGCGGCAGGCCATCAATGCCGCCCATCAGCGGGTCCACCAGGTCCTCGGGATGCGGCATCATGCCGAGGATGCGCCGGTTCTCGCTGAGGATGCCGGCGATGTTGTTGCGGGCGCCGTTGCGGTTGGCGGCCTCGGTCGGCGCGCCGGCCTCGTCCACGTAGCGGAAGGCGACGCGGTCCTCCTTCTCCAGCGCCTCAAGGGTGGCGTCATCGGCGAAGTAGTTGCCGTCGCCATGCGCCATCGGGGCGCGGAAGGTGGCGCCCTTCTGCCAGCGGCCGGTGAAGGGGCTGGCGCTGGTCTCGACGCGGAGCGTGCAGTCCATCGAGAGGAAGCGGAGCGCGGCGTTGCGCAGCAGCGCGCCGGGCAGGAGCTGCGCCTCGGTCAGGATCTGGAAGCCGTTGCAGACGCCCAGGATATGGCCGCCCTGGGCGGCGAAGGCGGCGACGGCGGGCATGATGGGGGAGCGGGCGGCCATGGCGCCGCAGCGCAGATAGTCGCCGTGGGAAAAGCCGCCGGGAAGCACGACGAGGTCGGTGCCGGCGGGCAGGCTGGTCTCGGCGTGGAAGAGGATGGTGGGCCGGCGGCCCGTGGCCTTCTCCAGCGCGATGGCCATGTCGCGCTCGCGGTTGGTGCCGGGGAAGAGGAGGATGACGGCGTTCATGGCGGCGGCCTTGAGCGGGAGGGGGCGGGGTTGCGGGGGCGGGCTACTGCAGGGCGACGCGGATCCAGTGCAGCCCGCCCATGATCAGGATGGTGACGCCGGAGGCGATGGCCGCGGCGGTCACCCAGAGGTCGATGCGGGCCTTGGAGCGGGCCAGCAGGCCAGGGTCGCGGCGGCGGCCGTGGCGGGCCTGCCCGGCGGCGACCTGCGGGGCCCGGGCCTGCCGCCAGCGCAGCCCCATGCCGATCAGCACGGTGAGCAGCAGCATCAGCAGCAGGGAGGCCTTGATCATCGGTGCGCCGCTCCCGCCGGCTCAGGCGAGCTCGACGCGGAAGCTCTCGATGACGGTATTGGCCAGCAGGCGGCGGGCCATGTCCTCGGCCTGGGCCCGGGCGCGGGCGGGGTCGGTCTCGCTCAGGTCGAGCTCGATGATCTTGCCGGTGCGCACCTCGCCCACGCCGCCGAAGCCCAGCGTGCCGAGGGCGTGGCCGATGGCCTTGCCCTCGGGGTCGAGCACGCCGGCCCTGGGCATGACTGTCACGATCGCCTTCACTGCATGACCTCCGGTCCCTTCATGTCGCGCACGCCCGCCTCGGGCAGGATGCCGAGGCGGCGGGCCACTTCCTGATAGCCTTCCTCGACCTTGCCGAGATCGCGGCGGAAGCGGTCCTTGTCCATCTTCTCGCCGGTGCGGGCGTCCCACAGGCGGCAGTTGTCGGGGCTGATCTCGTCGGCGAGCACGATGCGCAGCTCGTCATTCTCGTAGAGCCGGCCGAATTCCAGCTTGAGGTCGATCAGGGCGATGCCGGTGCCGAGGAAGAGGCCGGAGAGGAAATCGTTGATGCGCAGCGTCAGCGCGACCATGTCGTCGAGGTCCTGGGTGGCGGCCCAGCCGAAGCAGGTGATGTGTTCCTCGGACACCATGGGGCGGTTCAGCCCCTCGCTCTTGTAATAGTACTCGATGATCGAGCGCGGCAGGCGGGTGCCCTCCTGCAGGCCGAGGCGCTGCGACAGGCTGCCGGCGGCGACATTGCGCACCACCACCTCCAGCGGGATCATCTCGACCTCGCGGATCAGCTGCTCGCGCATGTTCAGGCGGCGGATGAAGTGGGTCGGCACGCCGATCTCGCCCAGCCGGGTCATCAGGTATTCGCTGATGCGGTTGTTCAGCACGCCCTTGCCGGTGATGACGCCCTTCTTGGTGCCGTTGCCGGAGGTGGCGTCGTCCTTGAAGTACTGCACCAGCGTGCCGGGCTCCGGGCCCTCGAACAGGACCTTGGCCTTACCTTCATAGAGTTGCCGGCGTCGCGCCATGGTCACGGGAATCCTCTAATCCGCCGGTCGGGGGGCTGGCGGTGAAAGGCCCGCCTATAGCAGGGGGTGGCGCCCGCCGCCACCGCCCCGGCGGGAAGGAGCCGCGGCTCAGCCCTCCATGGTCACGCCGGTCAGGCGGATCATCTCGGCCCATCGCTTCACCTCGGCGTGCTGGAACTCCGCGAAGGGGGCGGGCAGCAGCGGGTCGGCGGTGAAGCCCGCCGTCTGCAGCCGGGCCTCCACCTCGGGCTCGGCCAGGGCGGCCAGCATGGCGCGGGCGATGCTGCCGACCGCCTCGCCCGGCGTCCCGGCGGGAGCGAAGAAGCCGAACCAGGCATCGACGGCGAGGAAGGGCGCGCCGGCCTCGGCCGCGGTCGGCACATCGGGGAAGTCGGCCAGCCGGGCGGGGGCGCCGATCTCCAGCGCCCGCAGCCGCCCGTCCCGCACCAGGCCGGAGACCGAGGGAAAGGTGGCGACGTAGAAATCCACGATGCCGGCGACGGTGTCGGTCGCCGCCGGGGCGGCGCCGCGATAGGGGACGTGGGTTGCCTCCATGCCCTCCCGCCGCACCAGCGTCTCGGCGATGACATGGCTGGCCGAGCCCGCCTGGGAGGAGGCGTAGGTCAGGCGCCCGCGCCGGCCGCGGGCGATGAGCCCGGCCAGGTCCTGGTCGGGCGCGCCGGCCGGCACCACCAGGGCGTGGTGCACGGTGGCCAGCTTGCAGACGGTCGTGAAGCTGTCGACCACGTGATAGGGCAGGCGGGCCATCATCGCCTGGTTGCCGGCATGGGTCTGGTTGTGGCCGAGCACGATCGTGTCGCCATCCGGCGCCGCGCGGGCGGCGGCCTCGGTGCCGATGATGCCGCCGGCCCCGGCGCGGTTCTCCACCACGACGGGCCGGTTCAGCGTGGCCTGCGCCTTGTCCACCAGCGCGCGGGCCAGGATGTCGGTGGAGCCGCCCGGCGGGGCCGGCACGATGATGCGCAGCGGACTGCCCGGGGCGGGCCGGCTGGCCAGGCCGGTGGCGGCCCCCTGGGCGCGGGCGGCGCCGGGCGGCAGGGCGAGGGCGGCGGGGCCGAGGGCGAGGAGATGGCGGCGTTGCATGGCAGGACGTTCCGGTTGCGCTCTTGCCCCCGAGGTCGCGCGCCGCGCGCCCGGCGTCAAGCCCGTGACCTTCCGCCACCCCGCGCGTTGACCCGGCGAGCCCGAACACACCCGAGAGGAGGCCGGTCATGGAACCGATGAAGCCGATGAAGCCGATGAAGCCGATGGAACCCATGAAGCCGATGGAGCCGATGAAGCCCATGCGGAGCGAGGCCTGGTGGCCCGAGGCGCTGGGGCAGCCCGCGAGCAGCGGCGGCCAGGACGGGCTGCGCTATGCGGTCTTCCCCGACCGGAAGCGCCTGCTCATCGAGCGCGCGGGACGCGTCGAGGCCTACGACACGGGCGGGCGGCGCATCAGCGGCGTGCAGCAGGCCTCCGGCGGCGAGCCGGTGTTCAGCGGCGAGGACGGGCCGGTGCGCCTGGGCGAATTGCGGAAGGCGGACTGAGGCGCGCCGTCACGCCGCCTCCAGCTTCTCCTGCAGCTCCAGCCACTCCTCCTCCAGCGCCGCGACCTGCTTGGCGATGGCGCCCTGGCGCTGCGTGGCCCAGGCGATGTCCTCGGCCCTGAAGCGGGCATAGGTGGCGGGGTCGCCGAGCTTCTTCTCCAGCAGCGCCGCCTCCTTCTGCAGCTTCGCCATCTCCGCCTCGATCCGGGTGACACGCTGGCGCAGCGGCGCCAGGGCCTGGCGGTTCTCGGCCCGCTCGCGCCGCTCGTCGCGCCGCGTGGCGGCGGGCTCGGCGGCGCCGCCCTGGCGCGCGGCGCGGGCCTGCTCCGCCAGATGCGCGCGGTAGTCGTCGAGGTCGCCCTCGAAGGGCGCGACGCCGCCATCGGCCACCAGCCAGAGCCGGTCGGCCGCCAGCGTCACCATGTCCGGGTCGTGGGTGATCAGCACCACGGCGCCGCCGAAGCCGGCCAGCGCCTTCACCAGCGCGTCGCGCGCGTCGATGTCGAGGTGGTTGGTCGGCTCGTCGAGGATCAGCAGGTGCGGCGCCTCGCGGGTGCAGAGCGCCAGCAGCAGCCGCGCCTTCTCGCCGCCGGAGAGTGCGCCGATCCGGGTCGTCGCCCGCTCGGCATCGAGGCCGAAGCGGGCGAGCTGGGCGCGGCACTGGGTCTCGCTCGCCTGCATCCCCAGCGCCGCCTGCATGTGGCTGAGCGGCGTGCCGGCGAGGTCCAGCTCCTCCGACTGGTGCTGGGCGAAGTAGCCGACCTTCAGGCGCCGGTCGCGCCGCACCTCGCCCGCGATCGGCGCCAGCCGGCCGGCCAGCAGCTTGGCGAGCGTGGACTTGCCGTTGCCATTGGCGCCGAGCAGCGCCACCCGGTCCTCCTGGTCGAGCCGCAGGTTCAGCCCGCGCAGCACCGGCCGGCCGTCATAGCCGATGGTGACGCCCTCGAGGCCGAGGATCGGCGGCGACAGCTCGGAGGGCTCGGGGAAGGCGAAGCGGGTGGGCGCGTCCTCCACCACCGTCTCGATCGCGGGCAGCTTCTCCAGCGCCTTGAGGCGCGACTGCGCCTGGCGGGCCTTGGTGGCCTTGGCGCGGAAGCGGTCGACGAAGGACTGCATGTGGGCGCGCTGCGCCGCCACCTTCTCGGCCTGGGCGGCGAGCTGCGCGGCGCGCTCGGTGCGGATGCGGACGAAGTTGTCGAAGCCGCCGGGGTAGAGGGTGATCGTCTGCCGGTCGAGATGGGCGATGGAATCGACGCAGCGCTGCAACAGGCCGCGGTCGTGGCTGACGACGATGGCGGCGCCGGGGAAGCGCGCCAGCCACCCCTCCAGCCAGATCGTGGCCTCGAGGTCGAGGTGGTTGGTCGGCTCGTCCAGCAGCAGCAGGTCGGGCTCCAGGAACAGCGCCTGAGCCAGCGCCACGCGCATCCGCCAGCCGCCCGAGAACTCGCCCACGGCGCGCGCCTGGGCGGCGGCGTCGAAGCCGAGGCCGGAGAGCACGATGGCGGCGCGCGAGGGCGCGCTGTCGGCGCGGATGGCGATCAGCCGCTCATGGATCTCGGCCAGCCGGGCGCCGTCCGCCTCGTTCTCCAAGGCCGCGAGCAGGTCCGCGCGCTCGGTGTCGGCGGCGAGCACGGTCTCCAGCAGGCTCCGCGACCCGCCCGGCGCCTCCTGCGCCACATGCGTCATGCGGGCCCGGGCGGCGAGGCGGATCTCGCCGCCATCGGGCTGCAGCTCGCCGGTGATGGCGCGCAGCAGCGTGGACTTGCCGGCGCCGTTGCGGCCGACCAGGCCGATCTTGCGGCCGGGATCGACCATCAGCCCGGCGCCCTCCAGCAGCGGGCGGCCGGCGATGCGGATGGTCAGGTCACGGATGGCGAGGACGGTCATGCGGCGGGTTTAGAGCATCGGGGCCGGGCGGCGGAAGCGGGCTGTTCCCCCGGCCGCCGCATGGCTGCCTCCGGGCGAGGGAGCCAGGGGAGACGCCAGGGGAGACGCCAGGGGAGATGCCAGGGGAGATGCCAGGGGAGACACCAGGGGAGCGCCGGACCCTATTGCTCCAGCCGGACGCCGGTCCGCTTCACCACCTCCTGGAACTTCGCCACCTCCCGCACCAGGAAGGCGCGGGCCTCGGCCAGGCCGTTCGCCTGCCGCCAGGGCGCGACGCCGTTGTCGATCAGGCGGTTGCGGAACTCCTCCTCCGCCAGCGCGGCGTTGATGGCCTGGTTCAGCCGCCCGGCCACCGTCGCCGGCATGTCGGGCGGGCCGAGGATGACGTTCCAGGTCTGCAGGTCGAAGCCCGGCAGGCCGCTCTCGGCGAGCGTCGGGATCTCGGGGAAGGTGGGGAAGCGCTCCGGCGAGGTCAGCGCCAGCGGCCGCACCAGCCCGCCGCGGATCTGCCCGGCGGCCGAGGCCAGCACCGCGACGCCCCATTGCCCCTGGCCCTGGTGGATCGCCTGCACCTGCTGCCCGCCGCTGCGGTAGGGCACGTGGACGAAGCGCGTGCCGAGGGTGATCGCCAGCATCTCCGAGGTCAGGTGGTTCGGCGTGCCGACGCCGGAGGAGGCGTAGGTGATGCTCTCGGGCTTCGCCTCGCGCAGGGTGGCGAGCAGGCTTTTCGCGTCGCGCGGCGGGAAGTCGTTGTTGGCGATGACGACGAGCGGCCCGGTGCCGAGCACGGCGAGCTGGGTGAAGTCCTTCACCGGGTCGTAGCGCGTGCCGCCGACCAGGGCGGAGGGGGCGATGCCGTGCGAGCCGGATTCGACCAGCATGATGGTGTAGCCGTCCGGCGACTGCCGGCGGAGCCATTCGCTGGCGACGACGCCGGCGGCGCCGGGGCGGTTCTCCACCACCACACGCGCCGGCTCGCCCGAGGGGCCGGCCAGGGTGTGGCCAAGCCGGTCGGCCAGCAGGCGGGCCGCGATATCGGTGGAGCCGCCGGGGGCATAGCCGGTGACGAGGCTGATCGGCCGGTCCGGGAAGGCCAGGGCGGGGTGGAGGGGCGCGGCCAGGGCGCAGAGGCCCAGCAGCGCCGCCAGCATCGGACGTCGCGTCATTCTCGGTGGTTCTCCCAGGTCCGGGGCGGCTGCATCGGCTCGCCCCTGATTGACCCGGGCAGCTTAGCCATGGATGGGCCGCAACCGCCATGGCATTGGACCCGGGGCCCGCCACCCGACCGGCCACGGCGGCCCCTGCCCGCGTGACGCCGTGTTTCAGTCCGGCCGCGGCCCGGCCCCGGGCGTTCCGGCCCGGCCGGATTTGCTCTAGGGTCCGCCCGCGCGCCCGGTGCCGGCGTGGCTGACAGGATCGCCCGACCCCTTGCTGCTGCCGTTCCTCCCCGATCCCCGCGCATGGAGCTGACCGCCGCCCGCCCGCCCGCCGGACCGCGCCGGCGCGGTCTGCCCCGGCGTGGTCTGCCTCGCCTGGGGCCGGGCCTGCTGGTCTCGCTGCTGCTGCATGCCGGGCTGGTCGCCGTCCTGCTGTTCGGCCTGGAGCGCGAGGAACTGCCGCCCCCGGCACCGGCGCGGGAGGTCGCGGTGGTCTTCGAGCCGGTGCCGGGC
>NZ_JBSXMU010000141.1:0-7193 GCF_054073225.1 Teichococcus aerofrigidensis | reverse complement strand
GTCCTCTCCAGGCGGCGGCGCCCGGCGGCCTCGTCCCCGGCGCCCGGCCGCCCAAAGCCCGTGTGAGCCATCATGCCGTCCCGACGCTCCTTCTCCCTCCTGCTGCCCGGCCTCCTCGCCGCCGCCGCCCTGCCGGCCGCCGCACTGGCGCACAGCTACACCGCCGGCGACATCGCCATCGGCCATCCCTGGAGCCGCGCCGCGCCGGCCAACGGCACCGGCGCCGGCTTCATGACCCTGCGCAACACCGGCGCCACGCCCGACCGGCTGGTCTCCGGCCAGGCCGACATCGCCCGCGCGGTGGAAATCCACACCCATATCCAGGATGGCGGAGTGATGCGCATGCGGCCGGTGGAAGGCGGCCTCGCCATCGCCCCCGGCCAGGAGGTGACGCTCGCCCCGGGGGGCTACCACCTGATGCTGATCGGCCTGAAGCAGCCGCTGAAGCAGGGCGCGCGGGTGCCGGTCACGCTGGTCTTCGAACGCGCGGGCGCGGTGACGGTCGATCTGGCGGTGGAGGCCGCCGGGGCGCGCGGCGGTCAGCACCAGCATTGAGGCCAGGGCGGCGGGGGGAGCGCCCGCCCCGCCGCCGCGGATGGTCTCCCGGAGGCTTGATCCGCCTCCGGCCGCGCCCCAGTTCTGCGGGGCATGAGCGCACCACCTCTTCTGATCCTGACCGGCGCCGGGGTTTCCGCCGAATCCGGCCTCGCCACCTTCCGCGACGAGGGCGGCCTGTGGGCGAAGCACCGGATCGAGGATGTCGCGACGCCCGAGGCCTTCGCGCGCGACCCGGCCCGCGTGCATGCCTTCTACAACGCCCGCAGGGCGCAACTGCGTGATCCCGCCATCCAGCCCAATGCCGCGCACCACGCCCTGGCGCGCCTGGTGCGCCACTGGCCCTCGCCGGTGCTGCTGGTGACGCAGAATGTCGATGACCTGCACGACCGCGCCATGGCGGGGGCGACGCGCCACCTGCTGCACATGCACGGCAGCCTGTGCCGCGTGCGCTGCCTGCGCTGCGGCCGGGGCCAGGACTGGGCGGAGGATCTTTCGACGGAGACGCCCTGCCCCGCCTGTGGCCAGGCGGGGGGCCTGCGGCCCGACATCGTCTGGTTCGGCGAGGAGCCGCGCGGCCTGTCGCTGATCGGGGCGGCGCTGGAGCGCTGCGAGCTTTTCCTCTCCATCGGCACCTCGGGACAGGTGCATCCGGCGGCGGGCTTCATCGAGGCGGTGCGCGACCGTGCCCGCACGGTGGAGCTGAACCTCGAGCCCAGCGCCGTGTCGCATCTCTTCGACGAGGTGGACCGCGGCCCCGCCACCGAGATCGTGCCGCCCTTCGTGGAGGGCCTGCTGGCCGAATGCCGCTAGCGCGGTTTCCGTTCGCACCGGCTCACGGCAGCCGCTCCAGCACAGTGTTCTCAAGAGCCGCTTCACCCGATCAGGTAAGTCCACCTGATCGGGATCTGCTCCAAGCCCGCGGCGGGCCGCGGTTCAGCCTTCGCCCTCGAGGCGGGCGATGTCCTCGTCCGAGAAGCCGAAATGGTGGCCGATCTCGTGGATGAGCACGTTGCGGACCAGGCGGAACAGATCCTCCCCGGTCTCGATCCACTCCACCAGAATGGGCTCGCGGTAGAGCAGGATGGTGTCCGGCTCGGAGGCGATGCCGAGATGCGTCTTCTCGGTCAGCGGAATGCCGCGGTAGAGGCCGGTGAGTTCCCAGGGGTGCTCGAGATCGAGCGCCTCCAGCGTGGCCTCGTCGGGCACGTCCTCGACCAGGATGGCGGTGCCACGGACGGCGTCGCGCAGGGCCTGGGGGATGGCGGAGAAGGCCGTCTCGGCCATCTCCTGCAGATCCTCGAGGGAGGGGGGGTGGTTGAAGCGCATGACCAGGCTTCTATCACCACCCCTGTCCGGGCGCGACCGCGCCGCTCAGCGGACCGGCGGTGTCGGCGCCGGCAGCGGCGAGGCCGGCAGCGGCGTGGACGGGCCCTGATCGCGGATGGCGTCGCGGATCTCCATCAGCAGCTTCTCCTCCGTCGTCGGGCCCGGCGGCTCGGTCGGCTTGGCTTCCTCACGGATGCGCAGCTTGGTCAGCACGCGCAGCAGCCAGAAGATCGCCATGGCGACGATCAGGAACTTGATGATGGCGTTGATGAAGAGGCCGATGGCGATGACCGCGGCACCGCTCTGCCGCGTCGCCTCCAGCGAGGGCCCGCGTTCGCCGCTCAGCACCACGAAGAGGTTGGAGAAGTCCACGCCGCCGATCAGCAGACCGATGAGGGGGTTGATGATGTCGGCGACCAGTGAATTGACGATGGTCGTGAAGGCCGCGCCGATGACAATACCGACCGCGAGGTCGATGACATTGCCGCGCATGATGAAGGCCTTGAATTCCTTCAGCCATTGCGGTTCGCGGACGGGAATGGGTGGCTTCATGGCGGATCCTCGGTCAGGCCTTGCGGCACAAGGCGATGCGGCGGGGCGGCCGGCGCCATCCTGCGGCGACGGCCCGCCACACATCATCACACTCTGAAACCAGGCGGAACCGTGACCGAGGGAACATCCCGGAGAGCGGCGCGCCATCTCCCGCGTGGCGCGCCGCCGGGAAGGCCGGCCCTTACGGGGTAGCGCGCGGCGCCGGATTGACCGGCGTGGCGCCCGGGGTCCCCGTGGACGTGGTGGAGGCCGGGGCGGTGCCGGGGTTGCGCGGCGTGCCGCCCTCCTCGACCACCATGCCGCCGCCCATGTAGGCCGCGTTGACATCGCCACCGCGCGTGCTGCGCTGGCCGCTGGAGCTGCGGGCGCGGCTGCGGTTCTGCTCATCCAGCGGGGTGCGGACCTCGGGATCGCGCCAGAGCGGCTTGCCCAGGTTCACGTCGCTCGGCGAGGTGGTCGCGCCGGTCACGGCGCCCGCGCCACCGCCGACGACGGCGCCCACCGCGGCGCCCACCGGCCCGCCCAGCGCGCCCACGCCCGCTCCGGTGGCCGCGCCGGCGGCGGCACCGCCCTGCACCCGGTCACGCTCGTTGGTGCCGCAGGCAGCCAGGGTCAGGGCCAGACCCGCGGCGCCGATCATCAGGATCCTCATGGCAGTTCTCCCTTTGGTCATCCTGAGCGCCAAACACGGACTGCCGCGAAAGGTTGCGCTGGCGCTTGGCCACCGGATTCGCCACCGGGAGCCTGGCCGTCTCAGGCCGAGGTGACGTAGTCCCGCAGGGCGCTGGCCTCGTTCTCCGCATCGGCGATCCGCGCCTTGACCAGGTCGCCGATGGAGACGATGCCGATCAGCCGCTGCTCCGCCTCCATCACCGGCAGGTGGCGCACGCGTTCCTCCGTCATCTTGGCCAGGGCCTCGGTGATGCGGGTCTCGGGCAGCACGGTGTGGCGCACCGCGGTCATCAGGCGGGTGGCGGGCAGCCGGGCGGCGGCGGCCTCATCCCGCGCCAGGGCCCGCACGATGTCACGCTCGCTGACGATGCCGAGGATGCGGCCGGTGTCGTCGCGCACCAGGGCGGCGCCGATGCCGTGCCGCGCCAGCACGCGGGCGATGGCGATGGCGTCATCCTCGGGGGCGACAGAGACGACCTCCGTGCCCTTGTCGCGCAGGATCCGGGAAATGGTCATGGCACGCTTCCCTCGTTCCGGAGGGGCGCCTGGCCGGGGCGGCCGCCCCTCCTTCGGTTGTCACGCGGAACGATGCCGGCGGGCGGGAAGCGAAGTCCAGGTAAAACTCGGTGATCCGCCGCGCGCTCCGGTTGCGGGCCCTACCCCGCCAGGGACAGCAGATGCAGGGCCTCGGCCTCGGCACGATGGATGGCCAGGGCGAAGATCCGGCGGTCCCGCCGCGTCAGCCCGTCGAGGTCGGCGCCGGTCAGCAGGGCGAGCGCCCCGGCCGCGCCCGGGTCCGGCAGGGCCGATGTGAGGCCGAGCAGCCGCCCTTCCGCATCCACGACCGGTCCGCCGGAATAGCCCATCAGGGCCGGCATGCGGGCGGTGAAGCCCCGGCCGAAGCCCGGCATCTCGGCATCCGGCGCCTCGACATGACCCCGCGCGATGCCGGCGCCGAGCTGCGGCACGCCGGCCGCCCAGACCGTCTCGCCCTCGCGCGGGCGGTCGGCGGCCCGCAGGACCGGCGCCAGGAAGCCACGCGGGACGCGCAGCACGGCGAGATCCATGCGGCGACTGCGGGCAAGAACCACGCCCTCGGCCTCGCTGCGCCCATCGCCGCGCGTCAGGCGGAGCCGCCCGCTCCCGCCCAGGAGATGCGCGCAGGTCAGCACATGCTCGGCATCGAAGGCCACGGCGACCCCACGCCCCTCCAGGGCGGCGATCCCGGTCGCGGCGATGTCCTGCGCGGGCGTTCCCAGCGCCTGCTCCGCCAGCGGCGACGCGCAGCCGGACAACAGGGCCGGAACGCCCAGCGCCCCGACCAGCAGACGCCGCCTTGTCCAGCCTCGCCGCATCGCCGCTCCATCAAACCAAAAGGTTTAATCTCCCCTGAACATCTCTAGTATCTGTTAAGGATGTTCGTGGAAACCCCTGGGATCCTTAGCATTCCGGCGCGGGAGTCTCAAGAATGATCCATGCGGGCCTGCGAGCCTCACCGCCGGCCGGCGGCAAGGCCCGTCAGGGTCGGTGCTGCCCCGGCATGGCCTCCGCCACGCCCTCCTCGGGCGAGGGGCCGATGGGCTCCATCAGGGCCTCCGTCTCGCGCTTCAGCTGCAGGTAGGAGCGCATCGAGAAGGGCAGCATGGCGCAGTAGATCAGCCCCGCCGCCCCCAGGGCCGCCCAGGGCTCGCTGACCAGCAGCGCGGCATAGGCGCCGATTGAGAGCAGCAGCGGCAGGACGTATTCCCGCCGCACCTTGAAGTTCTTGAAGGACCAGGTCGGCCATGTGCTGACCAGCATCAGCGCCGTGCCGATCAGCATCAGCCCGACGAACAGCGGATGCCGCACCGCGTTGGCCATGCTGTCCCATCCCCAGCCGGCGAAAGCGAGGGAGGTGAAGACCGGGAACATGGCGAGCAGCGCGCCGGCCGGCGCCGGCACGCCGGTGAAGAAGCTCTGCGCATAGGCCGGCTTGGGCGCCGGCCCCGGCAGCGGCACGGGCGCCTCCAGCGCGGCGTTGAAGCGCGCCAGCCGCAGCGCCATGCAGACGGCGAACATGACGCAGGGCACGAAGCCAATGCCGCGATAGTCGTGCATGGTCCAGAGATACAGCACCATGCAGGGCGCGACGCCGAAGGAGAGGAAATCGGCCAGGCTGTCGAATTCGGCGCCGAAGCGGCTGGTCGCCTTGAGCAGCCGCGCCAGGCGGCCGTCCAGCCCGTCGATGGCGCCGGCCAGGATGATCAGCGCGGCCGCCTGTTCCCAGCGCTCGTCGAGCGCGAAGCGCATGGCCAGCAGCCCGGCGCACAGGCCGAGCAGGGTCAGGATGTTGGGGATCAGCCGGTTGAAGGACTGACCCTGAAGGCGCGGGCGCTGCCGCCGGGCGAAACGGAAGCGGCGGCGGCGCGACGCATCCATCAGAGGAGGCCACCCGCGGCGGCGGGGTCGGCCAGGCCCTCGGCGCGGCGCGGCGGCGCGGGGTCCAGCTCCGCGATCACCGTCTCGCCGCCGACCATCAGCTGGTGCTCCAGGACCAGCGGGCGGACGCCCTCGGGGAGGTAGAGGTCGGTGCGGCTGCCGAAGCGGATGATGCCGAAGCGCTCGCCGGCGCGCAGGCTGTCCCCCTCGCGCACGTCGCAGAGGATGCGGCGGGCGATCAGGCCAGCGATCTGCACCACGCCGATCTCCTGCCCGTTGCTCAGGCGGATGGCGAGCGCGTTGCGCTCATTGTCCTCGCTGGCCTTGTCCAGGCTCGCATTGACAAACTTGCCGGCGCGGTAGGCGATCTTGGTCACCACGCCATCCGCCGGGCTGCGGTTCACATGCACGTCGAGCACGGAGAGGAAGATGGCGACGCGCCAGCGCGGCGCCGGGCCGAGGCCCAGCTCGGCGGGCGGCACGGCCTGGGCCACGCTGACCACCCGACCATCGGCCGGTGCCACGAAGACCGGCCGGTCCGGCACCACGCGTTCGGGATCGCGGAAGAAGTACAGGCAGAAGCCGGTGAAGGCGGCGCCGAGCCAGAACAGCCAGGAGCCCAGCAACAGGCCCCCGACCACGGCCACCGCCGCGCCGCCGATGATGAAGGGACGGCCGGCCGGATGCGGCGGGGCCAGAACCAGACGAAGGCTTTCGATAAGCGCCATGATGCCCCGGTTATGGTCTGTCGCGGGGAGCCAAACAACTCCCGGCGGGACAACCCGCCGTCCGATCCTCGGTTGCGCGCCCCCTGGTTCGGCGCCCGGCCCGGCTCAGCGCGCCGGCAGGGCGAAGACCTGCCCCGGGTAGATCCGGGCCGGGTCGCGGATCTGCGAGCGGTTGGCCGCGTAGATCACCGTGTATCGCGTGCCGCGCCCATAGCTGCGGCGGGCGATGCGCCAGAGGCTGTTGCCCGGCTGCACGACCACCTGCCCCGCCGCCGGCGGGCCGGCATGGCGGTCGCGCTGGAAGGGCAGCTCCAGCCGCGCCGCCACCTTGCCGCCGGCGCCGATCTGGTCCAGCCGCAGGGTGTGGCGGCCCGGCTCGGGGGTCGGCGCCGGCTGCATCTCCCAGCGCCCCTCCCGGTCCGCCCGCACCTCGCCGGCATGGGCCTGATCGATATAGAGGCGGAGCAGGCTGCCGGGCGGGGCGCCGCCGGCGAAGCGCATCGCCCCCTCCTCGTCATATTCGATGACCTCCAGGCCGAGCCGGCCCGGCGTGCCGGCCAGGCTTCGCGCCGGGGTGGGCCCGGGGGCCTCGGGCGGCGGCAGCAGGACGGCCAGCGGCGCCTCGCCCCCGCGCTCCGGCACCACCACCACCACCGTCTCCCCGCCCAGCCGGCTGCTGCCATCGGTGCCGCGCGCCTGCACCGACAGCGCATGGGTCCCGGGCGCCAGCGGCACCTCGGGCAGGATCACCCAGGCGCCGCGCGAATCGGCGCGAGCCCGGCCCAGCTCGCGATCATTGCCGGTGAGGCTGACCTCGTCCCCCGGCGCGGCCTGGCCGGCGATGACGGCATCGCCACCGGCGCCGATGCGGGCGATGTCGAAGCGCGGCGCTCCCGCCACGGGCCGGTCGGCCGCGGGCGCGGTGGTGGCGGCCGGGGC
>NZ_JBSXMU010000140.1:0-7195 GCF_054073225.1 Teichococcus aerofrigidensis | reverse complement strand
CCCGAGGGCCCGCCGCGCTTGCTGGCGCGCGGTCCGGACGCGCCGCTGCGCCTCGCCGCCGCGCATCCCACGGCCCTGTTGCGCACCGATGACGCCGCCAGCGCCGCCCGGCTGCGCGCGGCGCTGGGGCCGGAGCGCGTGGCCTTCTCCACCGCTCCGGCCTTCGACGACGCGCTGGAGACGGCGTTCGACCTGCTGGCCTCGCCCGAGGTTCCACTGGAGGGCGGCGGGCGGCTGACGATCCATCCGACACCGGCCCTCGTCGCCATCGACATCGACGCGGGCAGCGCGGCGGGCCGGCGCGACGCCGCCGCGCACCGGGCGCTGAACACCGCCGCGCTGGCCGAGGCGGCGCGGCAGATCCGGCTGCGGCACCTCGCCGGCGCCATCCTGATCGACATGGCGGGGCTCGCGGTGGCGCGCCGCAAGGCCCTGCTGCCCGCCATGGCCGAGGCCGCCGCACCCGACCCCGACCTGCGGCTGATCGGCCTGACCGGGCTGGGCCTGATCGAGTTGCAGCGCCGCCGCACCCACCGGCCCTGGCACGAGGTGGTGGGCCTGCCGCCCTCGCCCCTCAGCCGTGGCCTCCTGGCGCTGCGGCGCGGCCTGCGGGACGCCGCCCCCCCCCCCCCGCCCCGGCGCCCCGCTGACCCTGACCGCCTCCCCCGCCGTGCTGGCCGCCCTGCGCGACTGGCCCGGCGCGCTGGAGGAGTTCCACCGCGCGGCCGGGCCGCTGCACCTGCGGCCCGACCCGCTCTGCCCCCCCGGACAGGAGCACGTCCATGCCGGATGAAACCCGCCGCCCCGCCCGCAAGGCCGGCTGCCCGGTCTGCGGCAAGCCCCCGCAGCCGGACACCCGCCCCTTCTGCTCGGCCCGCTGCAAGCAGATCGACCTCGGCCGCTGGCTGAACGGCGATTACGCCATTCCCGGCCCCCCCGCCGAGGTGGAGGAGGACGGGGAGCGGTAGGTGGCCCGGGGCAACCATTCCACGGGCCAAGCGTAAGGATTTCTAGGAAGCTCGCCGGAACAGGAGGATAGGATGCGACGTTTCACCATACTTGCAGCCTGCCTGGCGCTGGGCCTCGTCTTTGCCCTGCCGCCGGAGCCCGCCGGGGCGCGGGAGCGGCGCGAGACGGCGGCGCAGCGCGGCGCGGCGGGCCCGCAGGCCAAGCCACAGCGCGGCCACGCCTCCTTCTACGCCGAGCGCTTCCACGGCAAGCGGATGGCGAATGGCAAGCGCTTCCATCGCAATTCCGCCTCGGCCGCCAGCCGCACCCTGCCGCTCGGCACCCGGGCGCGGGTCCGCAACCTGGAGAACGGGCGCACCGCCGTCGTCACCATCGAGGATCGCGGGCCGTTCAAGCGCGGCCGGGTGCTCGATGTCAGCCCGCGCGTCGCCACCCAGCTCGGCATGCGCGAGCAGGGCACCGCCATGGTCGAGATCGTGCCGCTGGGCGGGCGGCAGGATCCGGGCTGAGCTTTTCCCGCTGGGTTTTTTCCGCTGGGTTTTTTCCACTGGGCTTTTTCCAAGGGTGCCGGCCCGGCCTCTGGACAAGCCCTGACCCTTGGTTTAATCAGCGCCTCCTCTACCGGGGGCGGCCGATACGGCGCCCCGGCCATGGGCCCAGATAGCTCAGTTGGTAGAGCATGCGACTGAAAATCGCAGTGTCGCTGGTTCGATTCCGGCTCTGGGCACCATCCACTTACTATCTCCTTTGTTTTCAGTAGCTTGACTATCGCTTTCGTCCCACTCCGACCGGCCAGGGTTGGGGTGGGACTTTTCATTGCCGGCCGACGCCGCAATGAGGCGGGAGAAAGCGCTCTCCGCCATCACCCGCTGGGCCGCG
Organism: Teichococcus aerofrigidensis; assembly: GCF_054073225.1. Classification (NCBI taxonomy): domain Bacteria; kingdom Pseudomonadati; phylum Pseudomonadota; class Alphaproteobacteria; order Acetobacterales; family Roseomonadaceae; genus Roseomonas; species Teichococcus aerofrigidensis. The sequence continues at coordinate 5,347 of NZ_JBSXMU010000140.1, read as the reverse complement.
CCGCGGGTATATCGATCCACCTCCTTCAGGGTCCGGTGGCCTGTCACGGCCATGATCTCGTGCGCCGTGCAGCCCAGCTCGGCCAGCCGCGCCGCGGCTGCCTTGCGCAGGCCATGGGGTGAGCACAGCGGCAGCCCGGCCTCGCGGCACCAGCGCCGGAAACTGTTGCCGAAGGTCTCGGCCGAGTAGGGCGTCCCCTTCCCGCTCACCAGAAAGGTCAGCTCGCCGGTGGACGTGGCGTCGATGACCTGTTGAAGCTCCGGGATGATGGGCAGTTCCAGACGCACCGGCCGCTTGTTCCGGTTCTTGTGCTGAGTGAACCGCAGCCAGCCATCCCGCACATGCTGCCGGCCGAACTGCACCACATCGCTGCGGCGCTGGCCGGTGTAGAGCATCAGGGCCATGGCCAGGCGCGGCTTGCTGCCCACGGGCCAGTGCGCCTCGAAGCGTGCCACCTCCTCCAGCGTCCAGGCGTGGAAGCCCTCGGCGCTTCCGGGCAGGTAGGAGACGCGCAGGGCCGGGTTCTGATCCACCAGGCCCACGGCCATGCCGTGCCGGTAGGCGGCCCTCAGCGCCTTCAGGAGGCCGTTGGCGGCCTCGGGGGTGTCCGCCTTGGCATCCCGGATCACCACCAGGTGCCGCGGCTCCAGGCGGGCGGCAGGCTTGTCGCCACGCTCGACCCGGAAGCGGTCAAGGATCTGCCGCCGCACACGCTGCGTGCGCTCGTCCATCCGTCGGAACTCGGCCGATTTGTAGTAGGCGATGCACAGGGCGTCGACGCTCCCCGGAAGCACCTTGCCAAGCTGCGGCGCGGGCTTCTTCGGCTTGGCATTCACGGCCGCCCGGTACTCGGCATCGAAAGCGTCCGTTCCCGGCTCGGTATACAGCCGCACCTTGGGCTTGCCCGGCTGCCGCAGATACACCCGCACATTGCCGTGCCGGTCGGTGTCGCGGACGACGTGCCGGTAGTGACGCTCGACCTTGATCATGCCTCGTCCCAGGGATTGGCATCACCGTCACCGGGAAGCGCCGCGAACGCCACCTCCAGCGCCCGCCGGTCCCACACCTTCCGGCTGCCGATCCGCTTGGCGCCCGGCATCCGGCCATCCTTCACCATCTCGTCAAAGGTGGTGGTGCTGATGCCCAGGAAGGCCGCCGCCGTCGCCCGGCACAGGCCCAGCGGCGGAAGGCTCAGGGGAAGGGCATCGAGCTTTGCCATCAGGCGCCCGCCCCCTGCCCTCGCGGGTTCCATCCTTCGATTTCCCGGATCTCGTCAGGGTCGAGGATGCCAGCGTCCACCGCGATCTTGTGGCTCTGCCACCTAGCTTCGGCATCGGCCCGCATCAGCCCGGACATGTCGAGCTCGATCAGGCAATCGGCACTGCTCGCGCCGAAGACGCTGCGCTCGAACTCGGCCTCGATCTTCCGCGCCCAGGGCGCCAGGCTGAACTGCGCGAACCAGCGCCCGGCCTCGCGGCTATTGGTGAAGGTGCCGTGGCTCAGGTCCTGCACGATCGGCGGCGGAACTTGGAACAGGCGGCACAGCTCCTCGACCGAGAAGCGGCGGCTTTCCAGCAACTCGGCATCCTCGGGGCTAAGCGAGGCGTTGTTGAACCGGAAACCGCCTTCCAGCAGCGGCAGGCGGCCATGCTGCATCGCCTCGCGGATCCTGCCCGCCCATCCCTCAACATCAGTGCGCTGAGCGGCCGTCAGGATGTTCGGTGCCTCGATGAAGCCCTGCGTCCTCAACCCACCGGAGTAGAGCTTGCTCACCGCCGTGTTGGCGCTGATGGCGATGCCCAATACTTCCGGCGCGCGGCTGATGCGGGAGCGCCCGACGATGCCGTCGTCGCTGCGGTCGCGCAGGTGGAACACCTCACCTTCCAGCAGCCGGCGGCGCGGCCCGCTCTCCGGCGCGATGTCGTAGGCGATACGCCCGCTCGGCAGCACCACCACGCTCACCAGCGGCCAGGGTACGGGCACTAGCGCCGTGGCGCGCCCGGCGCCGTCATACTGGATCTCGGCCAGGGCATTGCCGTGCAGCAGCGCCTGGGCCATCAGCCATTCGACCAGATCCGGCCAGGACTGATGGCTGTTCGGCCGGCGCACCAGGCGGGCCACCGGATGGTCGTACAGCTCCGTGCGCCCGCCCGGCGCCTTGCGGTAGACATAGGCCGGCAGGCTGGCCATGACGCTGGCCACCGCGCCGACGCAGGCCGTGACGGTCGCCAGGTTCTCGGCCAGCCGCGGACTGACATGCCCGGCCCCCGGCGTCTGCGCGATGCCGAAGAAGCGACCAAAGTTCTCGTAGTCCAGGGCCCGCGTCTCAGCCGGGCGCCGGAGAATGCGAGAGAGAAGGCCGGCCATCACAGCGCCTCCACCATCGCGCGGCGCAGGCGGGCGACCGCTTCGGCGTGGCCCATGGTGCGCGCCCGCGCGCTGATCGTGGTCTGGCTGTAGGCCGGATGCGCCTGCACGATGCTGACCTCGATCAGATCCACCGCCCGCAGCTCGCGCCGGTCCCGCGTCGGCCACGCCTCATCCTTGACACGGAAGCCGAAGGACATGCCGCCCAGATCGCGGCGCTCGGCCAGGGCCAGCACGTCGCGGCCGAGCTGGGTGTCGGGCACGTCCAGTTCGAAGCGCAGGCCCTTGGCGTCCTCCTCCAGCCGCAGCGTGCCGGAGCTGGTGCGGGCCAGCAGGCGGCCGGGATCGTGATCCACCAGAGCCAGCACGTCCGTCTTCATCAGGAGAGCGGCCCGGAAGGCGCCGGGCTGGATCACCTCGACGAAGCCACCGATCTGGGCGGGCACGCCAAAGGAGGCCGCGTAGCCTTCCAGGCGGCGCCCGGAGGCACGCAGCTCGACGGCCGCGCGCCTTTCCATCCCGTCAGGGAACCGGGCCGCGCTCATCAGGCCACCGCGTCGGTGATGGCGGCGAAGCTCTCCGGGTGACGCACGGCGATATCCACCGTCATCATCGCCCGGATCTGCACATTGCCCTTCGAGTAGGCCGTGCTCTCGTACGGGTTCACCAGAATGTCGAGTTCGGACCAGACGCCGATCAGCAGATCCGACCAGTTGCCATAGATCAGCGCCGACAGGTTGTTGCCGGTGCCCTTGCTCAGGTTGCTCGGCACCAGGTTGCTGACGGCGACCGTCTGGCCCTGGAACACCGTGGCGAGGCCCAGGGGAACGCCCGTGGTATCCTTCAACTTCGCGGCGGCGCGGCGCACCTTCGTGTTGATCAGGAAGCCCGTGCCGGCAGCATTCGCGTCGTCCACCAGCCCGACCAAATCGGCCACCGCGTCATAGGTCAGCGCGCCGCCATTGGTACCCAGCGACACGGTGCCGATGCCCGCGGTGTTCAGGATGCCGCGCGGCTGGTTGTTGGTGCCCGTTCCGGCGATGGCGGCCGTGTCCAGCTTCTCGGCCAGTTCCAGCGCCATATCGTTCCGGGCGAGCTGCTCCACGTCCGGGCTGCTCTGCAGCACCATGTTGCGCGACCATTCGCTGATCACGCCGGCATGCTTCGGCGTCAGGGTGATCGCCTCGAACTGCGGATCGCTGTTCGGCAGGGGGATGTTCTCGGCCACCCACCCGGCGGTCACGCTAGCCTTCCGGCGCGGGATGGAGAGATTGCCGGTCAGGCCGGTGAGCACCGTCGCGCCCAGCGAGCGCACCCGCGTGGTGTTGCGCAGGCGGTCGATGAACAGGTCCGGGCGATGCTCGGTCGCGATCAGGTTGCCGCCGGGACCGCCCGCCGGGGCCGCCGTGGTCAGCACGCGCTGCTCCATAGGCTGGCCCATGTGCCAGTAGAGACCCTGCGCCTTGCGGCCGGAGCGGCGCTCCAGCTCGGCACTGATCTCGCGGGCGCGGCCGGCAGCGTGGTCGGTACCCCCCATGCCGGCCCGCACCACGTCGAGCAGGCCGACGCGGGCCGCCTCGCGATCCAGGTTGGCATCGCCGGTGCCGTTCAGGGGCTGGCCGGCGGCGCGGCGGTCGAGATCGTCGAGCATGGCCTGGCGGCGCTCGGCGTCGGTCACGCGCAGCGCTTCGGCCTCCAGCGCATCGGCGCGGGCGCGCGTCTCGTCCGGCAGCGCGCCGTCGGGATGCTTGGCGAGGATGTCGTGCAGCTCGGCGCGGATGGCTTCGCGGCGAGAGATCAGGTCACGGATGGACGGCATCGCGATTGTCCCAAACAGACGATGCCTTCGCGACGGGCGTTTCGGCGGCGGCCTTCATCTGCTCGTAGAGCGTGGCCGCATCACTCACCATCTTCCGTCGGGTGCCGCTATCCTTGACGTGGATGCGGGCCCGCTGGCCGGTAAGCTTGGGGAAGGCGACGAACGGCTTGCCATGGCAGTCATGTCCCAGACGGCAGCCGGAGATGGTCATGTCGGCATAGCCGAGCGTGACCTCAGCGCAGTAGCCCTCGCTGGGGAAGCCTTCGAAGGGGCGCAGCGCGAGGATCTCGAAGCGCATCAGCCGTGCTCCAGAACCGTACGCACGTGCCGATAAAGGCTGTTCACCACGATGGCGCTGGCTTCCTCGCGATCGTGCTCGTACCAGAACAGGTCGTGGAGAAGGGTGCGTTCCGGCCGAACATTCATCACGCGGCCGACCGTCTCACCCGGATACCACGCCAGCACCGTCAGACCTTCCTCGAACAGCTTCCCCGGCTCGCGAGCTGGGGTATCCGCAAGGGGTCCTTCCCCCAAATCCGTGAAGGCGGCCGCAATCAGCGCAGCCTCACGTGGCCGCAGGCCGGTCCTGGCAATCTTGTTGGTCAAGGCGATCTGCATGACACGCTGGAAGCTGAACAGCAGGCCACCGCGGCTGACAATCTGGTCACGCTCGCCCTGGTTCAGGAACACCACCTGCGGCCGGCGCGAAACCCAGTTCTTGAGCGTGTCGCCGGAGATGTCGGCCGCGGCACAGGTCTGTGCTGACGTATAGCGGTTTACGAAGTCCAGATTGTCGGCGCTCATCGGCTCATCCCCTTTACATTGCCAGTGTAGGCTTACACGAATGCTTGGTGCAAGCCTACACCGCTCTCTATAAGAGGTTTTCTATCTGCCGGATTGCGCCCTCGACCACCTCTGCCGCTGCTCCAGCCACCCCAGGTGTTTCTCGGCATTCCCCGGCAGGAGAAGCCAGCCGGGCTCGTAGCCGAACTGCTCCTCGATCTCGGCGGCCAGGGCCTGCTTCCGCCCCTCGCGCCAGGCCAGCTCCAGTTCGAGGCACAGGATGCGAACGCGGAGCCAGAGCTTGCGGAGGCGCTTCACGCTTGGCCTCCCAGCAGCCGGAGGACATCCTCGGTGAGGCTCCGCACGGCTTCCTCCTCA
>NZ_JBSXMU010000139.1:0-7237 GCF_054073225.1 Teichococcus aerofrigidensis | reverse complement strand
GGCGGCCCCTCCGCCGCCGTTCCGCCCCCCGCTCCGGCTCCGGCTCCGGCGGGGGCCGGTGGCGCGCCCAGCAGCAGCGTCGCGTTGGTGCCGCCGAAGCCGAAGCTGTTGACGCCGATCACCGCGTCCGGACCGATCTCGACCCGCTCCAGCGCGGTGGGGACGCGGATGTTCAGCCCGGCGAAGTCGATGTTCGGATTGGGCTCGCGGAAGTGCAGGTTGGGCGGCAGCGCGCCATGCTCCAGCACCAGCAGGGCCTTGAGCAGCCCGGCCATGCCGGAGGCCGGCTCCAGATGGCCGATATTGGTCTTCACCGAGCCGACCGGCAGCGGTGCGGCGCGGCCCTGGGCCAGGGCGGTGCCGATGGCCCAGCTCTCCGCCGGGTCGCCGGCCTGGGTGCCGGTTCCGTGCGCCTCGAAATAGGCCAGGGCCTCGCGCCGCACGCCGCTCTCGGCCAGGACGCGCTCCAGCAGCGCCGCCTGCGCCTCGCGGTCGGGGAGCGAGAGGCCGATGGTGCGGCCGGCGGCATTGGTGCCGGTGCCGAGAAGGACGCCGCGGATGGCGTCGCCCGCCGCCAGCGCGGCGGCCAGCGGCTTCAGCACGACGAGGCCGGCGCCCTCGCCGCGCACATAGCCGTCCGCCGCCGCGTCGAAGGCCTGGCAACGGCCCCGGGCCGAGAGCATGCCGGCGCGCGAGAAGCCGATGAAGGCGAAGGGCGAGAGCAGCAGCTGCACGCCGCCGACCAGCGCCGCCTCGACGCGGCCGGCGCGCAGCGCCGCCACGGCGGCGTCGAGCGCGACGAGCGAGGAGGAGCAGGCTGTGTCCACCGTCTGGCCCGGGCCGCGCAGGTCGAAGACGTTGGTCAGACGGTTGGCCAGGATCGACAGGGTGTTGCCGGTCATGAAGTACCGGTCGGTGCCCGCCGCGTCGCCCAGGCGCAGCTCGGCATGGTCGGTCGAGGAGCCGCCGATCCAGACGCCGATGGCGCGGCCGGCCAGGCGGCTGGCCGGCCAGCCGGCATCCTCCAGCGCCTCCGAGGCCACCTCCAGCAGCAGGCGCTGCTGCGGGTCCATCTCCACCGCCTCGCGCGGGGAGAGGCCGAAGGCGGGGGCGTCGAAGCCGGCGATGTCGCCCAGATGGCCGGCGGCGAAGCTGTAGCTGCGGCCCGGCTCGCCCTTGCGCGGGTGGTGGAAGGCGGCCTGGGCGAAGCGATCGGCCGGCAGGGTGCCGACGGCGTCGGAGCCGCTTTCCAGCAGCCGCCAGAAGGCGTCGAGATCGGGCGCGCCGGGCAGGCGGCAGGCGGCGCCGACGATGGCGATGGCGCCGCCCGCCGGGCGCGGCGGGTTGGGCGGGCGCTGCGGCATGGCGTTCATGAGGAGGGTTCCGCGCGGCGGCGGAGGCTCACGGCACCGCCTCGTCGCGGGCCACCATCCCGGGCCGCGTGGCGGACCAGGCGGGGCGGGCGACGGCGGGACGCAGCGCGGGGAGGCGCCGGCCGGCGCGGCGGCCCTGCGGCGCGCCCAGGCGGTGTTCGGTCACGGTCTCCAGTAGGCGCTCCACCATGGCGAAGTGGTCCTGCCACTCGGGCGCCCGCCAGCCCTGCAGGCGGGCGAGCTGGGCGGCGCGGGCGGGGCTGTCCGGCCGCGCGTAGTCGAGGACGGCCCGGCGCCAGGCGCTGCCGTCCAGCGGGTCGAGATAGTCCGGCACCTCGGCGCCGACCTCGCGCAGCGCCGGCAGGTCGGAGCAGATGCTGGGCACGCCGGCGGCCAGGGCCTCGGCCAGCGGGAGGCCATAGCCCTCGGCGAAGGAGGGGAAGAGCAGCGCGCGGGCCCCCAGCAGCAGCTCGGAGACCTTGCGGTCCGGGAGCTGGCCGATCTCCTGCACGATGCCGTTCAGCGCCGTGCAGCGCTCCAGGATGTCGACGACGTTCTCGTTCTCCCAGCCACGCTTGCCGATGATCAGCAGGCGCGGCGTGGCGCTGCCGAGGCGCGCCAGCTCGCGCCACAGGTGCAGCAGCAGGAGGTGGTTCTTGCGCGGCTCGATGGTGCCGAGGACGACGAAGTAGGGGTCCGCGCCGGAGGCGGGCCCGGCATGGCGCGGCGTGTCGATGCCGAGCGGCGCGATGAGCACCGGCGGCGGCAGGGGCCGCCCGGCCAGGTGGGGGGCCAGCGCCTCGGCCGTGGCGGCGGAGTTGACGATCACGCCATCGGCCAGGCTGGCGGTGACGCCGATGCGCCGCAGGTGCTTCTCCGCCTGGCCGGGCCGGGCGTATTCGGGGTGCGAGACCGGGATCAGGTCGTGGATCAGCGGCACGAAGGCGCAGCCGCCCTGGCGCAGCGACTCGATCGGGCCGGCGCGGTCGAGCGCCTGGTGCGAGACCAGCAGGAAGGCGAGCCGCCGGCCGCTGCCGAGGAGGCGGGCGAGGTCGGCGCGGCCGAAGCCGAGCAGCAGCCGGCCGCGCGCCAGGGTGCCGATGCGGGCGGCGCGGCGCAGCGCGGGGCTGTTGGAGAGGCCGCTGTCCCAGGCCTCGGTGAGCGCCGCCACGAGGTCGGCGACGAGGGTCCGGGGCAGTTCCGCGAAGCCGCCCTGCAGTTCCTGGCCGACGAAGGTGCAGGCGCCGGGCGGCAGGCCGAGCCAGTGGCGGGCATAGGCCAGCTCGACCCGATCGATTCCCGAAGGGGTGCGCTTGCGGCCGCAGCCCAGCAGCCTGGAGACGTCCAGCACGACATGCAGGCTGTGGGCGGCAGGGTCAGCAAGCATCAAGGGTTCCCTTTGGGGAGGGTATGATGCCTAGCGGTTGTGTCCGCATGGCAAGTTTGCGTTAAGGGTTATGCTGCATCCGCGAACCGGAGTGGTTCACTAAACCGTGATATACACCTTTGAGGGTGTAAGGAAACAAGAACATTTATTCGAGTGGTATATCTGTCGCTGAATCGCGTTCTAGAACCTTTGCATACTATTAGCGCAACCTTTGCGTGCAAAACTCCTTCGATTCAGTCGGCGCCGGGCGGGATCACGTTGCTGGCAAGGCCCTCCACCAGCACGTCCCGCATCGTCTCCGCGCTCTTCACCCGGATGTCCTGGAAAGCGTGCGGCGTGTGGAAGGCGCTGTGCGGCGTGACGATCAGCCGCCCGGCCAGCCAGGGCTCGCGCGCCCGATAGGCCGCCAGCAGCGGGTGCTCCGGCGCCACCGGCGGCTCCTGCGGCAGCACGTCGAGGCCCGCCCCGGCCAGATGGCCATCGCGCAGGCAGGCCTCCAGCCCGTCCAGGTCCAGCATGGGGCCGCGCGCCGTGTTCACCACCACCGCGCCGGGGCGCAGGCGGCGCAGCGCCGATTCGTCCAGCAGGCCGGCGGTGGTGCGGGTCAGTGGCGCGTGCAGCGAGAGCGTGTCGGTCTCCTCCAGCAGCGCCTCCAGGCTGCGCGCCCGCTGGATGCCCAGCGCCCGGTCCACCCCGTTCGGCAGATAGGGGTCGTAGAAGCGCACGCGGAAGCCGAAGGCCTTGGCGCGCAGCGCCACGGCGGTGCCGATGCGGCCGAGCCCGATGATGCCGAAATCCTGCTCGCTGGCCCGCTGGATCAGCGGGCTGTCGAGGTAGCGCCACGCGGCGGGCGGCGTGCCGCGCTGCAGGTCGTGGTGCAGGGCGATGCCGCGCCGCAGCGTCAGCGCCAGGGCGACGGCGTGGTCGGCCACCTCGGTGGTGCCGTAGTCGGGCACGTTGCAGACGGCGATGCCCCGCTCCGCCAGGGCCGGACGGTCGAGCCGGTCGTAGCCGACGCCCATCCGCACCACCACCTTGAGCTTCGGGAAGCGGTGCAGCTGGCTGCCCGGCAGCCAGTGACGGAAGATGAACAGTCCGTCCGCCTCGGCGCAGAGCGCGTCGGGCAGTTCCTCCACGCCGCTGGGGCCGCCGCCGCGGACCACCCGCACGCCGGGGCCGAGGATCTCCTCCTCGAGAAGGGTGTCAGGATAGAGGCCTTCGGGTTCCAGGACGGTCAGCATGCCGGCGATTCCTCCTTCTTGGGCTTTGCCATGCGCCCAGGATGCGGGGAGCCCCTTGGGGCCGCAAGGCACCTCCCCCTATCCTGCCGGCCGGGCAAGAGAGGGGAGCGGCGCATGGCCGAACGGAAGATCCTGATCACCGGCGCGGCGAGCGGCATCGGCGCGGCGACGGCACGGCTGCTGGCCGCGCCCGGCGTGGCGCTCGTGCTGCACGCGCGGGGCAACCGCGAGGGGGCGGAGCGTGTCGCCGCCGAGGCGCGGTCGGCGGGCGCCGAGGCCGGCGTGCTGCTGGCCGACCTGGCCGAGGCCGGGGCGCCCGAGCGGCTGGTGGCCGAGGCGGCCGCCCCCCGGGGGGGGGGGGGCGGGGGGGGGGGCGGGGGCCGGGTGGCCCCCCCCCGCCTGGGCGGGCTGGACGTGCTGGTCTCCAATGCCGGCTTCGCCGACCGCACGGCGCTGCGCGACCTGACCGACGCGGCCTTCGCGCGCAGCCAGGACACCATCCTCTGGGCCCTGCTGCGGCTGGCCCGTGCGGCGGGGCCGCTGCTGGCGGCGGGCCGGGATCCGCGGCTGGTCGCCGTCTCCTCCTTCGTCGCGCACCACTTCCACCCCGGCGGCACGCTCTTCCCCGCCTCCGCCGCGGCCAAGGCGGGGGTGGAGGCGCTGGTGCGGAGCCTGGCGGTGGAATGGGCCCCCGCGGTGACGGTGAACGCCGTGGTGCCCGGCCATATCGCCAAGGATCCGGGCACCCATGCGGCCCTGAACGCCGAAGGGCGCGAGGCGGCGGTGCGCGACCATATCCCGCTGCGCCGCCTGGGCCAGCCGGCCGAGGTGGCGGCGGCCATCGCCTTCCTGGCCTCGCCGGCGGCCTCCTACGTCACCGGCCAGTGCCTGCATGTCGATGGCGGCATGGTGATCTGAGGCAGGGGGCGGTTCAGCCGAGCCGCGCCAGGTTGGCGCGGAGCCGGTCGGCCTCGCCCTCGCCGAGGCCGGCCTCGGCCGCCGCGTGGGTGTCCCGCCACACCGGGAAGGCCTCGGCCAGGACGGCGCGGCCGGCCGGTGTCAGGTGCAGGCGGCGGCTGCGCCGGTCCTCCGGATCGGGCTCCACCCGCACCAGGCCGCGCCGTTCCAGCGGTTTCAGGCTGGCGGTCAGGGTGGTGCGATCCATGCCGAGCAGCTCCGCCACCGGCCGCATCGGCGGCGGCTCCGGGCGGTTCAGCGACATCAGCAGGGAGAACTGGCCATTGGTCAGGCCGAGAGGGCGCAGCGCCTCGTCGAAACGGCGGGCGAGGGCGCGGGCGGCGCGCTGGGCATGCAGGCAGAGGCAGGTGTCGCGCACCAGCAGTGTGGTCGCGAAGGGGAGTTCGGAAGGCTTTGACACGCCGCTTTAAATGTTGATATCAACACAAAAGTCAAGGCCCTCACGGCGCCGCCGTGCCACGGCCGCCACTCCGGAGGTTCCACCATGTCCCAGACGAAGACCGAGGTTCAGACCGGGCACCGGGTGGTGCCGCGTCAGGAATGGCTCGCCGCCCGCCGGGCCCTTCTGCTCGAGGAGAAGGCCCTTACCCGGGCGCGCGACCGGCTGAACGCCGCGCGGCGCGCCCTGCCCTGGACCCCGGTGGACAAGCCCTACCGCTTCGCGACGCCGCATGGGCCGCGCGGTCTCGGGGATCTCTTCGAGGGCCGCGGCCAGCTCGCCCTCTATCACTTCATGCTGGCGCCGGGCTGGGAGGCGGGCTGCACCGGCTGCTCCTTCCTCGCCGATCATTTCGACGGCATGCTGCCGCATCTGAACCACCATGACGTCACCCTGGTCGCCGTCTCCCGCGCGCCGCTGCCGGAGATCGAGGCCTATCGCCGCCGCATGGGCTGGCGCTTCCCCTGGGTCTCCTCCTTCGGCAGCGACTTCAACCGGGACTTCCACGTCTCCTTCCCGCCCGAGGCCCTGGCGGAAGGCAGCGTGGACTACAACTATGCCCGCCTCGATGCCGCCGACGCCTTCGAGGAACTGCATGGGATGAGCGCCTTCGGCCGCACCGCCGACGGGGCGGTGTTCCACACCTATTCCACCTATGCCCGCGGGGTGGAGGAGATGATGGGCACCTTCATGCTGATGGACCGGCTGCCGCTCGGCCGCAACGAAAGCGGCACGATGGACTGGGTGCGGCGCCATGACGAATACGCCGACGAGCACGGGGCGCGCTCCTGCTGCGCTGGCTGATCCGGCGCGGCATCGCCTTCCTGCCGCATCCTTTCGTGAGGACTCCCGCATGAGTGACGACCTCGTCTTCTACACCAACCCCATGTCGCGCGGGCGGATCGTGCGCTGGATGCTGGAGGAGATCGGGCAGCCCTACCGGACCGAGATCCTGCCCTATGGGCCGCCGATGAGGGCGCCGGCCTATCTGGCGGTCAATCCCATGGGCAAGGTGCCGGCCCTGCGCCATGGCGCGGCGGTGGTGACCGAGGCGGCGGCGATCTGCGCCTACCTGGCCGATGCCTTTCCCGCCGCCGGCCTTGCCCCGGCGCCGCGGGACCCGTTGCGCGGCGCCTATTACCGCTGGCTCTTCTTCGGCGCCGGGCCGGTGGAGGCGGTGGTCAGCGACACCGCCCTCGGCGTCACCGTGCCGCCCGATAAGGAGGCCATGGTCGGCTACGGCAGCAAGGACCGGGTGATGGCGGTGCTGGAGGCGGCGGTGGGCCAGGGCGACTACCTGCTGGGCGAGCGCTTCTCGGCCGCCGATGTCTATCTCGGCTCGGAACTGTCCTGGGGCATGGCCTTCGGCGTGCTGGAGAAGCGGCCGGCGCTGGAGCGTTATGTCGCGCGGATCGAGGCGCGCCCGGCGGCGATCCGCGCGCGGGAGACGGACGACGCGCTGATGCCGCCCGGCGGCGCGGCCTGAGCGGTTCAGGCGATCAGCGCCGAGGTGAACACCGCCCCGGTGCCGCCATCGGCGATGCCGAGATCCGTCACATGCGGCCCGGCGTTGCAGGCCAGCGTCGCGCCGACCACGGCCTTGAAGACGCGGTAGGGTGGCTGCCATTCGGCGATGCCGTCGGCGGCGGCGCGGAGCGCGGCGAACCGTGCCGCCACCTCCGCCGCCGGCGCGTCGGAGAGCAGGCCGCAGACGGGCAGCGGCAGCACCGCCCGCACCGCGCCGCCAGCGGCCACCGCCATGCCGCCGCCGGGGGGGGTGCGCGCGGTGGGGGGCGCCCCCCGGGGGGGCGGGGGGTGG
>NZ_JBSXMU010000138.1:0-7408 GCF_054073225.1 Teichococcus aerofrigidensis | reverse complement strand
TGCATCATGCTCAAGCAGGCCGCTCAACTCGCCGCAGATCCATAACAGCCTCTAGAAGAAAGCAAAGGTTCTTTCTTGTAAAAAAGAACCAAGAAGCTTTTCTCACTTTGGCGTCCGGCTGCCGGCCTCCAGGCGGGACGCCTAACAAAAAAAAGTCCTTTGCTTTTCTTCTTCAGAGAAAGAAGAATCCCCTTGCTACCTTCGATCCGGCAGATCGAGCGATGTCGTCGCCGTCGCCCCCGCATCCACCGGCAGGATCACCCCCGTCATCCAGCGCGCATACCCCGAGGCCAGATAGAGCACGGCCGCGCCGCAATCCCAGCCCGTGCCTTCGCTGCGCAGCAGGGACCGGTTGCGGCGGGCTTCGCGCATCTCTTCTGTCATGCCGCCGGCATAGACCATGGGCGTGTGCAACATGCCCGGGCAGACGCAGTTTACACGGATATTGTCGCGCGCATGATGCACCGCCATGGCACGCGTCATGTTCACCACCGCGCCCTTGGAGGTCGGGTAGAGCAGGTTCGGCGTGCCGCCGCGCAGCCCGGCGACCGAGGCGATATTGACGATCGTCCCGCCGCTGCGCCGCGCCATCTCCGGCACGGCGAATTTTGCCATCAGCATCATGGAGGTGACATTGACCAGCAGCCCGTGATTCCACTCGGCCAGATCGACATCGACCGCGGTGCCGCGGGCGCCGCCAATGCCGACATTGTTGACCAGCACATCCACTCCGCCGAATCGCGCCACGGCCTGAGCGACGATGTCGCGGCAGGCATCGGGCTGCGTGACATCGGCTTCCACCACCAGGGATTCGGCTTCGATCATTTGCGCCGTGCGCTCGGCCCAGGCGCGGTTGCTGTCCACCAGCACCACCCGCGCGCCAGCCTGCGCCAGCAGGATGGCGGCGGCGCGGCCATTGCCGATGCCCTCCGCCCGCGATCCAGCGCCGGTGATGATGGCGACCTTGCCCTGAAGCTCCTGTGTGATGCCGGGCGTCATGCCTGCTTCTCCGCCTTGCCGCCCAGCGCCGGCGCTTCCGCCAGATCCTCCATCCCCTGCAGCCGCACCGGAAAGCGCGCCAGCGGGCCAAGCACGGTCGGCATCATTGCACCGCGCACCACGAATTGTGGGAATTGCGCCAGCTCGGCCGGTGATACCACGGGGGCGGCGGGGATATCGGCGGCCAGTAGGCGCTGCAGCAGCGGCTCGCTCTCCTCCTCGGCGCAGCGGGTGGCGATCAGCGCATTAATCGCCTCAGTCTGCGGCACGCGTTGCGCCATGCGGGCATGGTCGTCCGTGTCGAAAGGCGCCAGCATCAGGCTACTGGCCAGCCGGGCCCAGAAATGATCCTCGAGCGCGCCGATGCTGATCGAACGACCGTCGCGGCAGGCGAAGGCGCCATAGCCGGGGCGGGCCAGCGCCATGCGGCGCTGCGCTTCCAGATCCTCGGCGCCCGCGCCGGCGAAGCGGCCCAGCCGCGGGTTCATCCAGTGTAGCGCGCATTCCGCCAGTGCCACGTCCAGATGCTGGCCACGCCCTGTGGTGGCACGCTGCAGCAGCGCCGCCAGCACGCCCGCCAGCCCATAGACAGAGCCGCAGAGATCGGCCACCGGCACGCCTGCACTGCCAGAGGAGATTGCCTTCAGACCGGCCACCGAAAGATAGTTCAGGTCATGCCCCGGCACCGCGGCATAGGGCCCGTTCTGGCCATAGCCGCTGAGCGAGACATAGATCAGCTTCGGGTTGCGCGCCGCCAGGCCGGAATAATCCAGCCCGAGCCGCGCCATCACCCCAGGGCGGAAGCTTTCAATCAGCACATCGAAGTCATCGGCCAGGGCCTGCGCCTGTGCACGTCCCTCGGGCTGCTTCAGGTCGATCAGCACGCTGTCCTTGCCGCGGTTCGCTGCGCCGAAAACGCCCGGCGACATACGCCGCACCGGGTCGCCCGCCGGCGGACGCTCCACCTTCAGCACCGTGGCGCCCAGCTCCGCCAGGCAGCCGGTCAAAAAGGGGCCGGGCAGCAGCTCTGAGAAATCCAGGACGCGGAGGCCATGCAATGGCGCCGGCATCAGATCATCTCCTCGTAGAGGGCCGTGGCTGCGGCGGCATCCAGCGGGCGGGGATTACCGCGAGTGGCGGCGCTCAGCTGCGCCTGGCGCGCCAGCTCCGGAATCATCTCTGGCCGCACCCCCAGCGCGCCCAGCCGCGAGGGCATGCCGAAGCGGTCGCGCAGCCCGGCGAAATGCGCGACCAACCGCTCCGCCGCTTCCGCCTCACCCTCCTCGGCGCCGACGATGCCGATCATCCGGGCAATTCCCGCATATCGCGCTCCGGCGACGGGCATGTTGAAGCGCATCACATGTGGGCAGATCACGCCGAGCGATTCGGCGTGGGTGCAGTCGGTCAAGGATTCTACCGGCGTGGACAGGCCATGGATCGCATCCACCCCCTTCAGATGGATGCCATGGCCAGCCAGGTAGCTGGCCAGCATCATCTGCGACCGGGCCTCCAGATCCTGCCCATTCTCCACCGCGCGCCCAATATGCGCGGCGGCGCGGCGCATGGCATCGGCGCCCACCATCTCACCGATCGGATGCGGGCGGTTGGAGGTCAGTACGCCCAGCGCATGCATCAGCACGTCGAAGCCGGTGGCCGCCGTGGCACGCGGCGGCAGGCTGACCACCAATTCCGGGTCCAGGATGGTCAGGACAGGGCGGATATGCTCGCTGCGCAGCACCAGTTTGCGGCGCGGCGTCTTCAGCACCGCGCCCAACGTCGTCTCGCTGCCGGTGCCGGAGGTGGTGGGCACGGCGACGAAGCGCAGCGGCGCCTGCGGCACCTCATGGATGCCGTCATCGAACAGTGCGTCCAGGCTGCGGCCGGTGAAGCGGCGCAGGCAGGCGCCCTTCACCGCATCCAGCGTGCTGCCGCCGCCCAGCGCCACCACCGCGTCGCAATCCTCTGTCTGCCACAGGGCCAGGATGGCCTCCACCTCTGCCTCGCGCGGATTGGGGCTGACGCCGGCATAGACGACCACGGACAGGCGGGCATCGTGCAGCAGCGCGGCCAGACGCGACACCAGACCCGCCGCCTGCAGTCCAGGATCGGAGGCCAGCAGGACGCGCGTGGCACCAAGGCCGCGCAGCCTGTCGCCAAGCTGCGTGATGCTACCTGGACCGAAGATGGCGGGATTCGGCCAAGTCACACCGAAAGCGGAAAGCGCGTCGCCGGTCATTTTGATCCTCCCACCCGCCGCGAAGGCTTGTCGTCGCAGCTTGCTACGACATGTTGTAGAGAACTACAACATGTCGTATTTAAGTGGCATGATGGGCAAGCCGGCTGGGAGGCCAAGACGGTGATCAGCGAGCAGCAGCGCGCATCCTCAATGCATGATGGCGGCACGATCGGCGACATGATCGTCACCCTGCTGGACCGCTATCCGCAGCGCATCGCCTTCATCGACGGCGCGCGCCGCTTCACCTACGCCGAGACACGGGACGCGATCAGCCGTGCCCTGCAGCAATTGCGGGCCCTCGGCCTTCGGCGTGGCGACACGGTGGTGCAGCTTTCCGGCAACCGGCCGGAGGTCTTCTTCGTCACCGCGGCGATCTACCTGCTGGGTCTGCGCTCCGTGACGCTGCAGGCCATGGGCGGCATCGAGGATCACGCCTATATCCTAGACCATTGCGAGGCGCGGCTGCTGCTGGCCGATGCCGCCTATGCCGGCCGCGCGCGTGCCCTGCGCGACCGCTTGCCCGCCGTGCCGCATTGGTATCTGCACGAGGCCGACGCCGAATTTTCCGGCTTCTGGGCGGAGGCCGCGCGCTTCACGCCGGCGCCTCTGCCTTCAGAGGCCACGCCGGACGACATCATCCGCCTGGCCTATACCGGCGGCACCACCGGCCGGCCCAAAGGCGTCATGCTGCCCGGCCGCGCCACCCTGACCCAGACCCTGCTGCTGATGGCCGGGCGCGCCTGGAGCGATGCGCCACGCTTTCTCTGCCCCACGCCGATCTCGCACGGCGCGGGCGCCACGCTGATCCCGGTGCTCTGGCGTGGCGGCACGATCATCCTGCAGCAGGGCTTCGACCCGGACCGCTTCCTGGATGCACTGGAACAGCACGGGGCCACCGCCACCTTCCTGGTGCCCACCATGGTCTACAAGCTGTTGGATCATCCGCGCACACGGCAAACCGATTTCTCCCAGCTGGAGACATTGATGTATGGCGCCGCGCCGATGTCGCCCGCGCGCATCCGGGAGGCGCTGGCGGTCTTCGGCCCGGTGCTGCAGCAAGGCTATGGTCAGACCGAAGCGCCCAGCGCCATCCTGACCCTGTCGCGCCTGGATCATCTCGACGCCGATGACAGCATCCTGTCCTCGGCTGGCAAGCCCTACCCTGGCATTGCCGTGCGACTGCTCGACGATGACGACCGCGAGGTGCCGCAGGGCGAGGTGGGCGAGATCTGCGTGCGCGGCCCGCTTGTCATGGCCGGCTATCTGAAGCAGCCGGAACAGACCGCGGAAGCCTTGCGCAACGGCTGGCTGCATACCGGCGACATGGCCTATCGCGATGCGCGCGGCTTCTTCTTCATCGTCGACCGCAAGAAGGACATGATCATTTCGGGCGGCTTCAACGTCTTCCCGAAGGAGGTGGAGGATGTGCTGACCGCGCATCCGGCGGTTTCTGCCGCCGCCGTCATCGGTGTGCCGGACGCCAAATGGGGCGAGGCGGTGAAGGCCATCGTGGTCTGCCGCTCCGGATGGCAGGTCTCGGCGGAGGAACTGGCCGCGCATGTGAAGGCGAGGAAGGGCGCGGTCGCTACGCCGAAAACGATGGATTTCGTCGCGCAACTGCCGCTGACCGTGCTGGGCAAGCCGGACAAGAAGGCCTTGCGCGCGCCCTATTGGGAAGGCCGGACCCGCGCAGTCGGCTGAGGCCGCTCATAGCAAGGAGAACCGCAATGAATCTCGCCCCCGGCTTGCCCGATCCCGGTCGGTCGATGCATGCGGAAAGCCTGGGCCAGGGGCCGCGCGGGACGCGGCTGGCCGGCCGCCGCCTGCTGCTGGTCGGCGCCGGCCAGCGCGCCAGCGCGGAGCCCGATCCGCCAATAGGCAATGGCCGCGCCATGGCCCTGCTCTTCGCGCGCGAAGGTGCGAGGCTCGCCTGCCTCGACTTGGTGACAGAAGCTGCCGAAACCAGCTGCCGCATGATCGAGGCTGAGGGCGGCCACGCCTTCCCCCTCACCGCCGATGTCGCCGATGCAGCGGCGATCCCCCCTGCCGTCATGCAAGCCGTGGCTGTTCTGGGTGGGCTGGATGGGCTGGTGCTGAATGTCGGCATTTCCACCCGGCAGGAGGTCGATGCCTTGACCGTAGCGGATTGGGACCGCGTCTTCGCCGTCAACCTGCGCAGCAACATGCTCTTCGCCCAGCAGGCGCTGCGGGTCATGGCGCCGGGCGGATCGATGCTGCTGATCGCTTCTCTGGCGGGGTTTCGCGCCGCCTCCCGCAATCCGGCCTATGAGACCTCCAAGGCGGCGCAGATCGCGCTGGCCCGCAGTCTAGCCCGCGCGGGGGAGCCACGCGGGATCCGCTGCAATGCCCTGGCACCTGGGTTGATGGACACGCCCATGGGCCGCGATGCCAGCCGCAACCGTCAGAATCGCGCCGCTGCCGTTCCCTTCGGACGTCAGGGCACCGGCTGGGAGGTGGCGCATGCCGCGTTGTTCCTTATCTCCAACGAAGCCGCTTATGTGAACGGCGAGTGCTTGGTCGTCGATGGCGGCCTGGGCGTAGGCATTGTGCGGGACTAGGAGGCAAGCCGCCTGAATGCGAGATATGCCCGGCGTTGTCGACGATAATGTCCAAGATCAAGGTAGCAACAAGGCCCATTGCTCCAGGATGCTGACAGCATTCCCGATGCACCTATGTATCTGGCGTAACCGCGCAGGTGCACATCATGATGCCGTTCCCTGGAGCCGGCATTGCCCCGGATCGTCTGCCTGGTCTGCTGGCCCGTCGGGTGAAGCAGGCGATCGTGGCCGAGGTTGTCGATACCTTCAACGACCGCTCCCGGGGTGAGCGGCCGGTCACACGCAGGCCGGATGGCCTGTTTGGGCCCCGGGCGGTGGCCTGGCGTGTCCATGGCGACGTAACAACAATGATGCTGGGCGGTATTGCCGGGCTTCTGCTGCAAATGCTGCACCCGGCTGCGCTGGCGGGCGTCTGGGATCATTCGCGCTTCCGGTCCGACATGCAGGGCCGGTTGCGACGGACGGCACGATTCATCGCCCTCACCACCTATGGCGGGCGGGAGGAGGCTGAGGCCGTCATTGCTCGCGTCAGAGCCATTCACGAGCAGGTCAGCGGCATCCTGCCCGACGGCACGCCCTATGCGGCGAAGGACCCGGCCTTGCTGGCCTGGGTGCATGTCACCGAGGTGACCCACTTTCTGGATGCGTGGCGCCGCTACGCCGAGCCTGGCATGTCGGGTGCCGATCAGGACCGGTATTTTGATGAGATGGCACAGATCGCCTTCCTGCTGGGCGCTGATCCCGTTCCCCGCAGCCGGGCGATGGCGCATCGGCTGATCCAGGATATGCGGCCGCAATTGCGCTACGATCGCCGCACATACGAGGTTGCGCGGCTGCTCTTGAGGCAGCCGCCGCAAAACAGATTGGCCAAGCCGATCCAAACCTTGACCATGCAGGCGGCAGCGGACCTCCTGCCGGCCTGGGCGCAACACATGCACAGCCTCACCGTGCCCATGTTGGGCCGCCCCCTGATCCGTGCCGGCGCGCTGGGCCTAGCGACAACGCTGCGGTGGGCCTTCCGGTGATGACAGCCTGAGCGTGGCTGCGGAGGATTACAATGAGGGAGCGCCCGCGTTCAGCGCCCTTCAGGGCTTCTCGCCCAGGCCTGATCGGATGAATGACCTGCGACCGCAGATTAATTCGATGGGCCAAGCATCCAATGCCGGTCTCCAGCGCTAGGTGAAATATCCAAGGAGGCCCAACATGCCACACACCATTACCGGATATTTCGATACGCGCCGAGACGCCGAAATAGCTGTCGAGCACCTCGTCCAGGATCATGGGCTGGACCGCAATCGCGTGCGGGCCGCGGCTGAAGGAGAGGACAATACATCGGGTACCGTGGTCTCCGGCGCGGACGCGGCTGATGCCGCTGCCGGAGAAACGCCGGAAGGCGTTCGCAAGGGCCGGATCATGGTGACGGCTGAGGTCGGTGACGATCAACTCGAGATGGCGCTTTCCAGCTTTCACCAGTGCGGTGCGGCTGATGTTGAAACTGCCTCTGCCACGTAGCCGACGGGTTGTCTTGACCGCTTCGGTCGGTTCTGTTGCATCTTTTGTGGTCTGGCGCGATCGGGGCCAAGCTGGGGTATGT
>NZ_JBSXMU010000137.1:0-7531 GCF_054073225.1 Teichococcus aerofrigidensis | reverse complement strand
GCTCGATCGCGACGCCGCGCCGCCGCAGGTGCCGCGCCAGCGCCGCGACGATGCGCCGGGCCAGCAGCACGCCGCCTGCCGCCATGTGGAAGGCCTCGCCGCCCCCGGCCGGCCGCAGCATCGGGTAGCGGGCGGCGAGCTCGCCCGGCGCGAGATCCTCAAAGGCATGGCCGGCGGCGGCGAGGCCGGCGCGGCTCTCGGCCAGCCAGCCCTCCCCGGACTCGCCCAGCGCCAGCACGCCCGTCGGCACGTGGAGCACCTCGCCCAGATCGGCCCAGAGCAGGTCCCAGGCGGCATAGGCCTCGTCCACCATCCGCATGTAGCCGGCGGCGGCGCCATAGGCGTGGCGGATCAGGCGATGGTCGTCCACGCTGGCGCCGCGCGGATTGGGCACCGGGTCCTGCTCCACGAGCGTGACGGACCAGCCGGCCCGGGACAGGCCCCAGGCGGCGGAGAGGCCCATGATCCCGGCCCCGAGGACAAGCGCGCTTGGCATGGCGCGAGGATGGCGCGCCCGCGCCGGCGGAGCCAGCCTTTCCGCCAGGCCCCTGGAGCATCTTCCGATCAGGATCCGCTCTAGCCCGCCACGGCCAGGACGAGGCGGCCGGACAGCGCCTCGCCGGGCGCCAGCACCCGCATGGCGCCGAGCGGCGCCAGGGCCGGGCGGTTGACGACATCCGGCAGGTGGCTGACCGGCTCCAGGCAGAGCACAGGCGTCTCCGGCGGGGCGAAGAGCTGCAGGTTGCCCGCCCAGTCGCCGCTCGCCACGAGGCTCAGGGTCAGGTCGGGCCGCCGCAGCACCGCCGCGCCGCTCCAACCGGCATAGTGGTCATCCTGGCCGAGCCAGGCCTCGGCGTCGCCCTCGAGGCCCGGGCAGGGCACGGCGCCGACCGGCAGCTTGCGGGGGCCCCGGAGCAGGCGGTGCGTGGCGGCGAAGCGCAGGCGGCAGCCCTCCGGCCGCAGGAACCAGGGATGCCAGCCGAAGCCCGCCGGGCAGGGCGCGGCGCCGAGATGGCGCAGCGTCAGGCGGAGATCGAGCCCGGCGGCGCCGAGGGCGATCTCCAGCCGGGCCGCGTAGTCGAAGGGCGGATGCACCAGCCGCTGGGCCAGCACGGCACGCTCCGGCGCCGCCGCCTCGACCTGCCAGGGCGCCGCGCGGCCAAGGCCGTGCAGCGCGTTGCCCTCCCGCGGGTGCGTGAGGGGAAAGCGGTGGACCACGCCCCGCCAGCGGAGGCACCCGCCATCCAGCCGGTTGGTCCAGGGCAGCATCCAGAAGGCGCCGGCCCTGTCGCGGTTCGGATCGCCGCCGTCGAGCGGCCGCAGCACCGCTCGCCCCTCATGGGCGAGGCTGGCGAAGGCGGCACCCCGATCAGGCAGAATCTCCGCCTCCCAGCCGCCGCCCCGCAGCGCCAGCACGGCGTCAGTCGAGCGCGAAGGGATCGCGCGGGCTCGGGCTCTCGCGGCTGTAGGCGCTGGCGCAATAGGCGCCGCCCTGGTAGCGCTCGGTGACCGGATCGCCCGAGACCTTGCCCTCCATCTGGCCGCGGAAATCCTCGGCCGTGTCCTGCGGCGCCCAGCCGATGCGCTCGCGCTGGTCCTGGCCCCAGAAGGTGGCGGGATTGTCGCTCGCGCCCCAGACCACGGCGTGGCCGATCCTCGGCGCCTCGATGAAGGCGGCGCACAGCCGGGCGAGGTCGGCATAGGACAGCCAGGTGGACAGCATGCGGGCATCGACCGGCTCGGGGAAGGAGCTGCCGATGCGGACGTTGAGGTTCTCCACCCCGTGCTTGTCCCAGTAGAGACGCCCCATCAGCTCGGCATAGGCCTTGGACAGGCCGTAGAAGCTGTCGGGGCGGAAGGCGCAGTCGGCATCGAGCTTCGGCTCGCCCGGGCCCGGCCGCTCATGGAAGCCGATCGCATGGTTCGAGGAGGCGAAGAGCACGCGCGCGCCCTCGCGCCGCGCCGCCTCGTAGATGTGGTAGATGCCGCGGATGTTCGGGTCCAGCACCTCCTCGAAGGGCCGGTCCACCGAGATGCCGCCGAAATGCAGGATGGCGCCGCAGCCATCCGCCAGGTGCTGCATGGCGACGGCATCGCCCAGGTCGGCGGTGGTGAACTCGGCGCCTTCCGGCAGGTCGCCGGGGAAGGGCTTGATGTCGGTCAGCCGCAGCCGGTAGCCGCGCGCGGTCAGTTCCCGCGCCAGCATGCTGCCGAGGTTGCCGGAGGCTCCGGTGACGAGGACGGGCTTGGCTGCGGGCATGATGCACTCCTGGACGGCGATTCGTAGCACGAGTATCCGGCGGAACCGGCCTCAGTGGAACAGGCGCGGCAGCCAGAGCGAGACGGCGGGGACATAGGTCACCACCAGCAGCACGGCGAAGGCGGCGCCGTAGAAGGGCAGGCTGGTCCTGGTCGCGTCCCACATCGAGACCTTGCCGACGGCGCAGGCGACGAAGAGCACCGGCCCCACGGGCGGCGTGATCAGCCCGATGCCGAGGTTGAGGATCAGCACCACGCCGAACTGCACCGGGTCCATGCCGAGCTTCATCACCACCGGCAGGAAGATCGGCGTGCCGATCATGATCAGCGGCGCCATGTCCATGAAGGTGCCGAGCAGGAGAAGGATGATGTTGATCAGCAGCAGCAGCAGCAGCGGATTGTCGGTGATGCCCTCCATCAGCGTGACGGTCATCGCCGGCACCTGAAGCAGCGCCATCAGCCAGCCGAAGGCGCCGGCGCAGCCGATGATCAGCAGCACCATGCCGGTGGTGCGCGCGCCACCCAGCACGGCATGGATGAAGCCCATCCAGCCCAGGCTGCGATAGACCAGGAGCGTCACCAGCAGCGCGTAGATCACGGCGACGACGGCGCTCTCGGTCGCGGTGAAGATGCCGCTGCGCACGCCCATGAAGATGATGACGATCAGCATCAGGCCCGGCAGCGCCGCCGCCAGCAGCCGCGCCAGCACCCACCAGCCGGGGAAGCGCTCGCGCGGATAGCCGCGCTTCACGGCCACCGCCCAGGCGGTGAACATCAGCGCCACCATCAGCAGCATGCCGGGGATGATGCCGGCGGTGAACAGGTCCGCCACGCTGATCGCGCCGCCGGCGGCGATGACATAGAGGATCATGTTGTGGCTGGGCGGGATCAGCAGGTCGATCAGCGCCGCGTTGGCGGTGACGTTCACCGCATAGTCCGGCGCGTAGCCGCGCGCGCGCATCTGCGGGATCATCACGCCGCCGACGGCCGAGGCATCCGCGACCGCCGAGCCGGAGACGCCGCCGAAGAGCGTCGCCGCCACCACGTTGACCTGCCCGAGCCCGCCCCGCATGTGGCCGACCATGGCGGCGGCCAGCGCCACCAGCCGGTCGGCGATCTGGCCACGCAGCATCAGGTCGCCGGCGAAGACGAAGAAGGGAATGGCCAGCATCGAGAAGACGTTCATGCCCGAATAGAGCTGCTGGAACACCACGACGGCGGGCAGATCCATATAGAGCACGGTGACGAAGGCACTGGCGCCCAGGGCGAAGGCGACCGGCGTGCCGATCAGCAGCAACAGCGCGAAGCTGCCGAGCAGGACGGTGATTTCCATGATTCCGCGCTCCTCAGGCGTCGCTGACCAGGGGCGCGACCATCGCTTCCGAGGGCGCCTCCCCGCCGGCCAGATGCGCCGCCAGCCGTTCCATCCCGAAGAGGCCGATCAGCACGCCGCCGAAGACCAGCGGCAGGTACTCGACCGAGCCCGGCAGGTCGAGGCCGGGCAGCACCGCGTCCCAGACGCCGAGCGCGAGATCGCCGCCGAACCAGGCCATGCCCAGTCCGAACAGGGTCACCACCATGTCCGACAGCACGTCGCAGACCTTGGCGAGGGGCCTGGGCAGCAGCGCCTTCAGGGTATCGAAGCCCATGTGGAAGCCTTCCCGCACGCCGGCCGCGGCGGCGCCCAGGATGACCCAGCCCATCAGCAGCAGGGCCAGCGGCTCGGCCCAGGAGGGCGTGTCGTTCAGCACGAAGCGGCCGAAGACGCCCCAGGCGACGACGACGGTCATCAGCACCAGGCAGAGGCCGGCGATGCCGAGGCAGGCCGTGCAGAGCCGCTCGAGCAGCAGGTTCAGGCCGCGCGCCACGGCCATTCAGGCGGTTTCCCGGATGCGCTGCACCAGCGACTTCATCTGCGCGTCCCGCACGAACTGGTCGTAGACCGGCTGCATGGCCTTCTCGAACAGCGCCTTGTCGACCTCGTTGATCCGCGAGCCGCCCTCGACCACCGCCTGCCGCGCCGTCTCGGTCCTGGCCTGCCAGAGCCGGCGCATCTCGGGAACGCTGTCCTTCGCCGCCTCGCGCAGGATGGTCTGCAGGTCCTTCGGCAACTTGTCGTAGCTGCGCTTGGAGACGACGAGGATCTCGGGCGACATGGAATGCTCGGTGGCGGAGTAGTATTTCGCCACCTCGTAGTGCCGGTGCGAGTGATAGGTGGGATAGTTGTTCTCGGCCGCGTCCACCACGCCGGTCTGCAGCGCCGAATAGACCTCGCCGGTCGGCAGCGGCGTGGGATTGCCGCCGAGGGCGCGGATCATCGCCAGCCACATGTCGGAAGGCTGCACGCGGACCTTGAGGCCCTTCATGTCGGCCGGCGTGTTCACCGGGCGGCTGCGGATGTACATGCTGCGCGCGCCGCTGTCGTAGCAGCAGAGGGTGATCATGCCGTGCCGCTCCGTGCCGGCCGAGATCTCCTGGCCGAGCGGGCCGTCCACCACCTGATGCATGTGCGCCTCGTCCCGGAACAGGAAGGGCAGGCCCGGGATGACGGTGGCGGGCACCAGGTTGGTCAGCGTGGCGAAGTTGGTGCGGTTCATGTCGATCACGCCGAAGCGCGTCTGCTCCAGCGTGTCCTTCTCCTCGCCGAGCTGGCGGGAATGGAAGACCTGGACCCGCAGGCGGCCGCCGGAACGCTCCTCCGCCAGGCGCGACAGGGCCTTCACGCCCTCCACCGTCGGGTAGCCGTCCGGATGGACGTCGGCCGAGCGGAGGGTGATGGTCTGGGCGCTGGCCTGGAAGCCGATCAGGGCGGGGGCCGAAAGGGCGGCGGCACCCAGCAGCGCCCGGCGGGGCAGCATGAGCTTGCTCATCGTGAACGTTCCCTGTTAGCCTGAATTTTTGTATGACGTTCGGTCATCATATGACTGATGACAGGCGTTGCAGGCGCAGGGTGAGACCACGCGACGCGGCCTGTCAATAGTTTCCACGGCCCTTGCCGCCGCCCGCCTGACGCCGCAGCATCCCCGCCGCCTTGCCTTCAGGAGACCGCCCGTCATGCCCGAGCCCGCCACCCTCTGCGCCGCCGCCGAAGAGCTGGCCCGGGGCCGCCTTTCCGCCGTGACGATGGCCGAGGCGGCGCTGGCCCGCATCGCCGATCCCGCCGGGGAGGGCGCCCGGGCCTTCGTCGCCGTGCAGGCGGAGCAGGCCCTGGTCACCGCCCGCGCCATGGATGCCCTGCGCGCCGCCGGCCGGGCCCCCTCACCCTGGGCCGGCATCCCGATCTCCATCAAGGATCTGTTCGACCAGGCGGGCGTGCCGAACCGCGCCGGCTCGACGGCGCTGGCCGACGCCCCGCCGGCGCGTCGCACCGCCCCCGCCGTGGCACGGCTCGAACGCGCCGGCTTCGTCGTGCTTGGCCGCACCAACATGGTCGAATTCGCCTTCAGTGGCCTGGGCGTGAACCCGCATCACGGCACCCCGCTCTCGCCCTTCGACCGCGCCACGGGGCGCCTCCCCGGCGGCTCCTCCTCCGGTGCCGCCGTGGCGGTCGCGGATGGCATGGGGCTGGCCGGCCTCGGCTCGGACACGGGCGGTTCCTGCCGCCTTCCGGCCGCGCTGTGCGGCGTCGTCGGCTACAAGCCGACCGCCCACCGCGTGCCGCGCGAGGGGGCCTTCCCGCTCTCCCCCACCCTCGACAGCATCGGCCCGCTGGCCCGCAGCGCCGCCTGCTGCGCCGTGCTGCATGCCCTGATGGCCGGAGAGGAGGCAGAGGCCCCGCCCGTGCCGCGGCCCGTGGCCAGCCTGAACCTGGCCATCCCCGACGGCACCTATCTCTTCGAGTCGCTGGAACCCGCCGTGGCCGCCGCCTTCGACCGCGCCGTGGCGCGGCTGGAAGCGGCGGGCGCGCGGATCACACGGATCGCCCTGCCGGAACTCGCCGAGATTCCCCAGGCCAACGCGACCGGCGGCTTCGTCGCCACCGAGGCCTATGCCGTGCACCGGTCGCTGATGCGGCAGGCGGGCGGGCGATACGATCCGCGCATCCTGGCCCGCATCCAGCGCGGCGGGGGCATGAGCGCGGCCGACTACCTGGCCCTCCGGGAGGACCGCGCCCGCATCATGGCCGCCACCGCCGCCCGCACCGCCGCCTATGACGCGCTGCTCTGCCCCACCACGGCGCTGACGCCGCCGCCGGTCTCCGCCGTGGCCGACGAGATGGAGTACCACCGCATCAACATGCTCCTGCTGCGCAACACCTCGGCCTTCAACTTCCTGGACCGCTGCAGCATCAGCCTGCCCTGCCACGCGCCGGGCGAGGCGCCGGTCGGGCTGATGCTGACCGGCGCGCGGGACGGCGACCGGGCGCTGTTCGAGACCGCCATGGCCGCCGAGGAGGCGCTTCGCGCGGTGACGGCCGCCTGACTTTGTGGATTGAGGGCTTCCCCTGAGCGGCGGCTGTCGCTAAACAGGGGCCCTGGCGAGGACCCGTAGCTCAGCTGGATAGAGCGTTGCCCTCCGAAGGCTGAAGTCAAGGGCTGCTGGTTTGTGAGAGACGTAGAAAAGGAGTTTGTTTACAAAGGTTTGCGGGAGTTACCGTTGAGGCTTCCACCCTACAGGTTTTCCGCGTAAGCACTGCGTAAGCAACAGGCACCCATAGCTCAGCTGGATAGAGCGCTACCCTCCGAAGGTAGAGGTCTCAGGTTCGAATCCTGATGGGTGCGCCACCCCTCTCTTTGGGGATGGCGCTACAAGCGCTCGCCGAGCACTCAATAAGATGACACTGTTGCGGTATGTGAGCGTGCCGGCGATTGGCGCCCAGTCGAGTTGCGCGGCACTGACCGTGCCCTCTTAAACCGACCGTAACGAGATCGCCTCGGCGTTAGGCCCATCGGAGTGGCGGTGATCGTAAGATGGTTCAGTAGGAACACTCTCGGGAAGGCGTATGGGCATTTGCATCCCGGACGTCATTATCGCGTCGAACGCGACTTCCGTGATCATGACGGACGCCTCCATCGCCAGGGGCAACAATGGCGCTACCGCACATACACATTTCTTCCCTATGAAGATGGCCTGTCGCTTTTCTTTCTCACCAAGGACGGCGACGATCTGGAGATTCGCCTTCAGGATCGAACCGGTGCCGAAGCAGCGATTATTGCAGCCCTGAGTGATGTCCTCCCGCAATGCGAGCCGTTTTATCGAAGCGTGTTTGCTGGCCTGCTAGGCCGCGTGGACGAACCTGATCCATAAGCGGATGCAGCCGAGCAGGGCGAAG
>NZ_JBSXMU010000136.1:0-7585 GCF_054073225.1 Teichococcus aerofrigidensis | reverse complement strand
CGCGGGCGCCGGGGCGGCGGCCACGGCCGGCACCGCCACCGGGGCGGCCGGTGCCGCGGCCATGGCGATGTTGCGCGTGACGCGGAGGCGGCTTTCCCCGTCCGCCAGCTCGATCTCGGTGAGATCTGTCTCCCGCAGGATCTGGGCCAGGGCGCGGATCGCGTCCGGGCCGAAGGAAATGCCGCTCATGATGCCTTTGGCAACCTCTTTGCTACGCGCCGGTCAGGGGGCGCCGGTCCGGCCCGGTCGGTCAGTCCTGGTCCGACTGGGCCAGGATGCCGGCGATGCCCCGCAGGGCCAGGGCATAGCCGTGGGGCCCCAGCCCGCAGATCACGCCCTGCGCCGCGCGCGAGACATAGGACAGATGCCGGAAGGATTCCCGGCGATGGATATTGCTCAGATGCACCTCGACCACCGGCAGGTCGGAGGCCAGCAGGGCGTCCATCAGCGCGATCGAGGTGTGGGAATAGCCGGCCGGGTTGATGATGATGCCGGCGGCCAGGCTGCGCGCCTCCTGCACCCAGGAGATCAGCTCGCCCTCGACATTGCTCTGACGAAAGTCGATCGCCAGGCCGAGGGAATCGGCGGTCTCGGCGCAGAGCGCCTCGACGTCGTCCAGCGTCTCGGACCCGTAGATGTCCGGCTGGCGCGTGCCCAGCAGGTTCAGGTTGGGGCCATTCAGGATGAAGATCAGCGGCGGGTTCACTGTCGGGGTTCCGTCCGGGTCCGGTCGGGCGCGGTAGCACGGGGGGTTTCCACACCGCAAGCGCCGCCGCCCCCGCGGGCCGCGGCGCGCCCCACCGCCAGGGTTTCAAGTGTCTGGAAAGCCAGGCCCCCCGGTTCAGCCGGCCATCGCCTCGCACTGCTCCGCGCAGGCGCGGCAGGCGGCGACGCAGTCCTCCATCCCGCCCAGCCTCTCGCAATCGGCGGCGCAGTCGCGGCAGAGCGCGGCGCATTCCCGGCAGGTCCGCCGATGCTGCGGCGTGCCGAGCAGCATCATGTGGGCCGAGGTGCGGCAGAGTTCGGCGCAGGCCAGCATCAGCCGGACATGCGCCGGCTCGGCATGCTTCCCGCCCACTTCCAGGCAATGGCCCGAGGCCATGGAGAGGCAGGTGGCATAGCACTTCAGGCAGGCCTCGATGCAGGCCCGCATCTCCTCCGGCAGATGACGCATCGCTGTTCTCCCTCACTGCGGACGGAACCGGCGGGGCGGCCCGGGGTTGCCGCCGCGCCTCGCGCCGGGATCGATCGCTGCCGGCGGGCGGGGGGGGGCCGTCAGACCGAGCGGATGGCGTGCAGGTACTGGAAGTGGCGGTCGTACTGGGCCAGCACGTCGCGGATCAGCTCCTCCTCGCTGAAGCCCATGACGTCGTAATCCTGGCTGCCATCCTCCAGGAAGACCTCGGCGCGGTAGTAGTGGTCGCGCTTCTCCTTCTCGGGGGCCGCCTCGAAGTAGCTGAAGCGGGGCATGGTGTATTCCCGCTGGCGGATGCCGTAGTGGAATTCCTCCGGCGCCTCCGGCATCGAGACGAGGCGCAGCCGGCCCTCCCGCTTCCGTACCTCGGCCGAGAGGCCGCGGCGCCGCAGCTCCGCCGCCACCGCCTCCAGTGCCGGCCCGGCGGTGCGCTCCAGGAAGGCCGTCACCTCCTCGCGGCGCGGATGCGACAGGATGCCGTGCAACTGCCGCTGCCAGGAGGCGGGCTGGCGCGGCGGCAGGTTCTGCGCCAGCGCGTCCTGCCGCAGCCCCTCGCGTTGCAGGGCGCGCAGCAGGCCGTAGCACATCAGGATCATCACCACGGTGAAGGGCAGCGCCCCGGCGATGGAGGCGGTCTGCAGGGCCTGCAACCCGCCCGAGGCCAGCAGCACCGAGGCCACCACGCCGGAGGAGACCGCCCAGAAGACGCGCTGCCAGAGTGGCGGGTCGGCCCGGCCGCCATCGGCGATGGTGCCCATGACCAGCGCCGCGCTGTCGGCCGAGGTGATGAAGAAGGTGACGATCAGCGCCATGGCGAACCAGGAGACGACCCGCGCCAGGGGGAACTGCTCCAGCAGCGCGAAGAGCGCCAGGCTGACGTCGCGCTGCACCGTTTCGGTGACGGCGGTGGTGGCGCCGGTCAGGTGCAGCCAGATCGCTGTGTCGCCGAACACCGTCATCCAGGCGAAGGTGAAGCCGGCCGGAACCAGCAGCACGCCCATGACGAATTCGCGGATGGTGCGCCCGCGCGAGATGCGGGCGATGAACATGCCGACGAAGGGCGACCAGGCGATCCACCAGCCCCAGTAGAACAGGGTCCAGCTGCCCAGCCACTCCTTCGGGTCGTAGGCATACATGTTGAAGGTGCGCTCGGCAAAGCTGTCGATATAGCCGCCGAGGTTCTGCACGAAGGTCTGCAGCAGGAAGGTGGTCGGGCCGACCACGAAGACGAAGACCATCAGCAGGCCGGCGGTCGCCATGTTGAAACTGGAGAGCAGGCGGATGCCACGGTCGAGGCCGGAGGCGACGGAGAGCGTGGCCAGCGCCGTGATGATGGCGATCAGCACGATCTGCACGGTGAAGTTGCTTGGCACTCCCAGCACATGGTTGAGGCCGGCATTGACCTGCAGCACGCCGAGGCCGAGCGAGGTGGCGACGCCGAACATGGTCCCGAGCACGGCGAAGATATCCACCGCATGGCCGATCGGACCGTGGATACGCTCGCCCACCAGCGGGTAGAGCGCCGAGCGGATGGTCAGCGGCAGGCCGTGGCGGTAGCTGAAATAGGCCAGGCTGAGCCCGATCACGGCATAGATCGCCCAGGCGTGCAGGCCCCAGTGGAAATAGCTGATGCGCAGCGCCTCGCGCGCCGCGGCGATGCTGGCCGGCGGCGCCTCGGGTGGCAGGATGAAGTGCGTCACCGGCTCGGCCACGCCGAAGAAGACCAGCCCGATCCCCATCCCGGCGCTGAACAGCATGGCGAACCAGCCAGGGTAGCTGTAGGCCGGCTCCGAATGGTTGGGGCCGAGACGCACCCGGCCATGGCCGCTGATGGCGAGGCCGATGACGAAGATCAGGAAGCCGGCCACCGCCATCAGGTAGAACCAGCCGAGCTCGCGCGTGATCCAGCCCTGCAGGGCGGCGAAGGTCCGGCCCGCCGCCTCCGGCGCCAGTGCTCCGAACAGGACGAAGAGCAGGGCCAGGCCGGCGGAGACGACCAGCACCACCCGGCTCGGCGGCGGCGCGGCGGGCCGGGCGGGGCCGGAGGAAGGGAGGGCGGGATCGGTCATGGCGGCCTCCTGTCTGCGCGCGGCGGATATTCCCAGTGCAGGCAACAAGGCCGGCGCGGGTCAAGAGTTCCCCCAAAAAAAGCCCCGCTCCGGTTCGCCGCCCTGATCCGGCGCGGAGGCCCGGGGAGGAGGACGGGGAGGAGGCCAGGAGATGTTCCGCATCCGGCACGAGCCCCGGCGCGGGATGACACCGCCGCGTCGCCTGCCTAGGTTGCGCCCGCGATGACCGATGAAGGAAGGACGCCGCGATGATCCGTCCCGCCGCGATCCGGGCCGGCGTGAACCGCGCCGCCGGAGTCGGGCTGCTGGCCCTGGCGCTGGCCGCCTGCAGTCCCAGCTACTCGCCCGACACCTATGCCAGCCGCGCGGTGCAGCAGGCCAACAAGGTCGAGGCCGGGGTGGTGGCCGGGCGGCGGCCGGTCGAGATCTCGGCCGATGGGACCACCGGCGCGGTGACGGGCGCCGCGGCGGGCGGCGTGGCCGGCACGCGGGCGGGCGGCGGTGACATCACCTCGGCCTTCGCCGGCATCGGCGGCGGGCTGATCGGCGGGCTGATCGGCACCGGCGTGGAGAAGGCGGTCGGCTCCTCGCCGGGCTACGAGTACATCGTCCGCAAGCCCAATGGCGAGATGGTCTCGGTGGTGCAGCGGGACGAGACGCCCCTCGCCATCGGGCAGCGCGTGCTGGTCATCGCCGGGCAGCAGGTGCGCATCGTCGCCGACTACACCGTGCCCAACGAGACGCCCCCCGCCCCGGCGCCGAAGCCGCACGAGATCGTGGATCCGGCCCGGGTGCAGGCCACGCCGCTCAACCCGCCCCCGGCCGTCGGACCGCCCCCGCCCGCCGAGGCGCCCGCGGCCGCGCCGGCGGCACCGGGCGCATCCGCCACGGGTCTTCCCACGGATCTTCCCGCGGGAGCCATCCTCCCCCCGGCCGTCTCCCCCGCTCCCGCCGCCCCGGCCCCCATGCCGGCGGCCCCGGCGGGTGGCGAGGCCGCCTCCGAAGCCGCGCCGCAGCCGGCCGGCTGACCCCCCGCCCCCGGCCCGCCGCGCGCGGGGCAGAGGCCGGATGTGCACCCCCCTTTCAGCGGGACGCGCCCCGCGCCACATTCCAGGCCATGGCGGACAGCATCCAGATCACCATCAACGGAGAGCCCCGGCTCATCCAGCAGCAGGCCACCGTCGCGGATCTGCTGGCGACGCTCAGCCTCGACACCCGGAAAGTGGCTGTGGAGCGCAATCTGGAGATCGTGCCGCGCTCGGCCTATGCCGCCACCGCGCTGACGGCCGGGGATACGCTCGAAATCGTGCATTTCATTGGCGGGGGCTGAAGCCATGGACGGTCATACGAGTCGCGACGACGAGGCCTGGGAGGTCGCGGGCCGCCGCTTCCGCTCGCGCCTGGTGGTCGGCACCGGGCGCTACAAGTCGCTGGAGGAGACCGCCGCCGCCATCGAGGCCAGCGGCGCCGAGATGGTCACGGTCGCGGTGCGGCGGGTGAACCTGTCGGACCGCAACGCGCCGATGCTGCAGGATTTCGTCAGCCCCGAGCGCTACACCTACCTGCCCAACACCGCCGGCTGCCACACCGCGCAGGACGCGGTCCGCACGCTGCGCCTGGCGCGCGAGGCGGGAGGCTGGAACCTGGTGAAGCTCGAGGTGCTGGGCCCGCCGCCCTTCCTCTACCCCGACATGCCGGCCACCTTCGAGGCCGCCGAGGCGCTGATCAAGGACGGCTTCGAGGTCATGGTCTACTGCGCCGACGACCCGCTGGCGGCGAAGCGGCTGGAGGAGATGGGCTGCGTCGCCGTCATGCCGCTCGGCGCGCCGATCGGCTCGGGCCTCGGCCTGACCAACCCCTTCATGCTGCATTCCATCATCCAGCAGGCCCGGGTGCCGGTGCTGGTCGATGCCGGCATCGGCACCGCGAGCGAGGCGGCGGCGGCGATGGAGCTGGGCTGCGACGCGGTGCTGCTGAACTCGGCCATCGCCCATGCGAAGGATCCGGTGCGCATGGCCCGCGCCATGAAGGCGGCCGTCGAGGCCGGGCGCGACGCCCATCTGGCGGGCCGCATGCCGCGCAACTACGCGGCCGATGCCTCCAGCCCGCTCTCCGGGCTGATCCGGTAGGGCTGGCGGCGGTGCGCGGCGTCCGGCCTCAGTGCCCGCCGCCGCCGCCCGCCCGCGGGCGGCGCAGCAGCAGCACCAGCGGCAGGGCGAGCAGGAAGCTGCCGGCCATCACCATCAGCACGTCGTTGTAGGCCAGCACCAGCGCCTGCTGCGTCACCATGCCCTTGATCCGGGCCAGCGCCGCCAGATCGGCCGCGCCGCCCAGCCCGCCCTCCAGCGCGCCGCTCAGGGTGGACTGGTATTCCCCCACCCCCTCCCGCGCCCAGTTCAGCGCCTCCGTCAGATGCAGCCGGTGCAGGTAGGAGCGGTCGGTGACGAGGGTGTTGATGACCGCGAGGCCGACCGCGCCGCCCAGGTTGCGCATCAGGTTGTAGAGCCCCGCCGCTCCCTTGAGCTGCGCCGGCGCCATGGTGCCGAGCGCGATCTGGTTGATCGGCGCCATGCACATCATCATGGCGACGCCGCGCAGGCCGAGGGGGAAGGCCATCTCGGCGAAGGCGCTCTCGGTGGTCAGCCGCGCCGTCTCCCACATGGCGATGAAGAAGAGCAGCAGCCCGACGGCCAGGATCGGCCGCGGGTCGAAGCGCGCCAGCAGCCGGCCCACGACCGGCGCCACGCAGAACATGCAGAGGCCGGTGATGAACATCACCTCGCCGATCTGCATGGAGTTGTAGCCGCGCACCCGCCCCAGGAAGAGCGGGATCAGGTAGACCGAGCCATAGAGGCCGGTGCCCAGGATGAAGCTGAACAGGCAGCCGATGGCGAAGTTGCGGTTGCGGAAGGCGCGCAGGTCGACGATCGGCTCTGCCCGGGTCAGCGCCCGCCAGAAGAAGGCGGCGCCGCCGCCCAGGCAGACCAGGGCGAAGACCCGCACCGTGCCGTCCTGCAGCCAGTCCCAGCGCGGCCCCTCCTCCATGACGTATTCCAGGCTGCCGAGGAAGGCGGCCATGGCGAGCAGCCCCCACCAGTCGAACCTCGCCAGCAGTGCGGGGTCCGGGCGGTCGATGTCCACCGTGTTCCAGACCGTGAGCGCGATGGCTAGGCCGACCGGCACGTTGATCAGGAACAGCCAGTGCCAGGAGAAGCTCTGGGTGAGCCAGCCGCCGAGGGTCGGGCCGATGGTCGGCGCCAGCGTCGCGGTCAGGCCGATCAGCACGGTCGCCGAGGCGCGCCGGCTGGGCGGGAAGAGCATGAAGCTGGCGGCGAAGACCGTCGGGATCATGGCGCCACCGATGAAGCCCTGGGCGGCGCGGAACACCACCATGGTGCCCAGGCTGGAGGACAGCGCGCAGGCGAGCGAGAAGACGGTGAAGCCGGTGGCCGAGGCGGTGAACAGCACCCGGGTGGAGAGCAGGCGCGAGAGGAAGCCCGAGAGCGGGATCATGACGATCTCGGCGATCAGGTAGCTGGTCTGCACCCAGCTCGCCTCGTCCGGGCTGGCGGCGAGGCCGGCCTGGATCTCCGAGATCGAGGCGGCGACGATCTGGATGTCCAGGATCGCCATGAACATGCCGAAGACCATCGCCATGAAGCCGATGCGGGCCTTCAGGGGCAGGCCGGCCGCGGCGGGCGCGCCACCGGCGGCGAGGCTGGCGCTCACGGCGCCCTCAGCGCAGGCCGAGCGTGCCGGCGGCGGCGGCCAGCACCCCGCGCGGCGCGCCCGGATCGGCGCGGGTATCGACCTCGGCCACCACCGAGAGGCCGGGGCGCAGCAGGGCGAGCGCCGCCGGGTCCTGCCCCGGCTCCAGCACCAGCTTCACCGGCACGCGCTGCACGATCTTGGTGAAGTTGCCGGTGGCGTTCTCCGGCGGCAGCAGGCTGAACTGGCTGCCGGTGCCGGGGGCGAAGCTGTCCACCCGGCCATGGAAGACGACGCCCGGAATGGCATCGACGGTGATCTCCACCGGCTGCCCCGGCCGCATGCCGGCCAGCTGCGTCTCCTTGAAGTTGGCGACCACATAGAGCCGCTCCGGCGGCGGCGCGACCGCCAGCAGCCGCTGCCCGGGGCGGACCAGCTGACCGAGCTGCGCCGCGCGGTTGCCGGCGATGCCGTCGAAGGGCGCGCGGATCTCGGCATAGGAGGCGTTGCGGCGCGCCAGGTCGAGAGCCGCGGCGGCCTGCTCGCGCCGCGCCGCGGCCTGGTCCAGCTGCGCCTGCTGCACGGCAAGCGCGCGCTGCCGCACCGCCAGCTC
>NZ_JBSXMU010000135.1:0-7611 GCF_054073225.1 Teichococcus aerofrigidensis | reverse complement strand
GGCCCTTGCGGACCCGCCCTCGCCGATGAAACAGTCCGTGTTCCGGACCGGCGCCGAACGCCGGTCCGCCCAGCGTCAGCGCTTGCTGAACTGGAAGGAACGTCGGGCCTTGGCCTTGCCGTACTTCTTGCGCTCGACGACGCGCGGATCGCGGGTCAGGAAGCCGGCCTTCTTGAGGATCGGCCGGAGCGCCGGCTCGAAGTTCGTCAGCGCCCGGCTGATGCCGTGGCGGACCGCGCCGGCCTGGCCGGAAAGGCCGCCGCCGGTGACGGTGCAGTAGACGTCGAACTGCTGGTAGCGGTCGGCCACCAGGAAGGGCTGGGTGATCAGCATCCGCAGCACCGGGCGCGCGAAATACTTCGACGCCGCGCGGCCGTTGATCTCGATCGTGCCCTTGCCGGGCTTCACCCACACGCGGGCCACGGCATCCTTGCGGCGGCCGGTGGCGTAGGCGCGGCCGAACTGGTCCTTCTTCGGCTCGCGCGGGGCGGAGGCCTCGCCGGCGGCCGGGGTGCCGGCGACCAGGGTCTTCAGCTCGGCCAGCGAGGAGACGCTGTTGGAGGTCGTCTGTTCGCTCATGATCTCAGGCCACCGTGTTCTTGCGGTTCAGGGCGGCGACGTCCAGCGCCTCGGGCTGGGCGCCGGCATGCGGATGCTCGGGCCCGGCATAGACGTGCAGGTTCTTCATCTGCCGGCGGCCGAGCGGGCCACGGGTGATCATCCGCTCCACGGCCTTCTCGATGACACGCTCCGGGAAGCGGCTCTCGAGGCGCTCCCGCAGGGTGCGCTCCTTGATGCCGCCCGGATAGCCGGTGTGCCAGTAGAAGACCGACTGCTCGGCCTTGTTGCCGGTGACCTTCACCTTCTCGGCGTTGACGATCACGACATGGTCGCCGCAGTCGACATGCGGCGTGAACTGCGGCTTGTGCTTGCCGCGGAGGCGATTGGCGACCAGGGCGGCGAGGCGGCCGAGCACGAGGCCCTCCGCGTCGATCAGCACCCAGTTCTTCTTCACCTCCGCCGGCTTCAGCGAGCGGGTCTGCGTTTGCAGCACGGTCTCTATCCTGAACAATGGCGGTCTGGAAATCGGTGGCGGCTTATCGCCGCGGAACCCGCGCAGGTCAAGGGAAAAGCCGGGTTTTCCTTTGGTGGTATCAAGATACCACATCAGCTGCAGCGGCTCCAGCGGCCCCGGTCCAGGTGGAAGTGATCGGCATGCGCGGCGTTGTAGTCCGGCCCCAGCACCGCCTTGAACCAGCGGCAGGCGCCATCCCGCGCCTCGCGCAGGAAGCCGCCGGGCGTCCCCGGCGTGGCGCTGTCCTCGCTGCCCCAGTCCCGCGGCAGCCGGATCTCGCGCCCGTTGGCCAGGGTGAAGCCGGCGATGTCGATCGCGTTGGCCGTGGCGTGCTGGCTGCGCCGGCCTTCCGCGCGGCCATAGACATTGCGGCAGTTGTAGGTGCCGAGATGGCGCACGGCGGCGACGCGGCTGCCGAAATGCCGCTCGGCGGCGGGCTGCAGCCCGTGCCGCTCGAACAGCGCCCAGGCCGCCGCCAGCGGGCAGGTCACCACGGGCTGGTTCGGCTGCAGCCTGGCCCCCTGCCCGGCCAGGCGCACCGTGTTCTCCAGAGGGCAGCCCACCTCGGAGGGACGGTCCGGCAGGCGCTCCAGCGTCAGGCCCGACGCGGCGAAGGCGGCGGCGCAGGCGCCCTCCTCCCACTCCATCCGCGCCAGCTTCCAGCCGGTCATCAGGTTGGGCGCGTCGCGGAAGTCGAGGGGCGCGCGCGGGTCCCAGCGCGGCGGCAGCTGAAGCGCGCCGCCGAGATAGGCGCCAAGCAGCGCCAGCGGCGCGAGCAGGAGGATCGGGACCAGGAGGCGGCGGAACATCCCCTCTCAGATGGCCCCGTCCGGCCCGCCGGAAAGGGTGCCCCCCTTGCCGCGGCGGCGGCGCGGACGCAAAGCTGCCCCTGTCCCGAGACCTGACCGGAAGGCCCCGCCATGCCCGTGCTGAACCGCATCGCCGATTTCCACGAGGAGATGACCGCCTGGCGGCAGGACTTCCACCGCCACCCCGAGCTGGCCTTCGAGGAGGCGCGGACCAGCGGCATCGTGGCGGAGAAGCTGCGCGCCTTCGGTGTGGACGAGGTGGTGACCGGCATCGCCGGCACCGGCGTCGTGGGTGTCATCCGCGGCCGCGGGGAGGGCGGCGCGATCGGCCTGCGCGCCGATATGGACGCGCTGCCGATCCTGGAGGAGAGCGGCGCCCCCCATGCCTCCACCGTGCCCGGCAAGATGCATGCCTGCGGCCATGACGGGCACACCTCCATGCTGCTCGGCGCCGCCAGGTACCTGGCCGAGACGCGCAACTTCGCCGGCACCGTCCATGTGATCTTCCAGCCCGCCGAGGAGATGGGCGGCGGCGCCGAGAAGATGGTGCAGGAGGGATTGTTCGAGCGCTTCCCGATGCGGCATGTCTTCGCCCTGCACAATTGGCCGAACCTGCCGGCGGGCGAGATGCACTGGCGCGCCGGGCCGGTGATGGCGGCGGTGGCCGATATCGAGATCACCATCACCGGCCATGGCGCGCATGGCGCCATGCCGCACATGGGCAACGACCCGGTGGTGATCGCGGCGCAGATCGTCACCGCGCTGCAATCCATCGTCGCGCGCAACGTGGAGCCGGTGGAGGCGGGCGTCGTCACCATCGGCAGGATCGAGGGCGGCAACGCCTTCAACGTGATCCCGGAGACGGTGCACCTGCGCGGCACGGCCCGCTGGTTCCGCCCCGAGGTGGGTGACGTGCTGGAGCGGAAGGTGACGGAGATCGCCTCCGGCATCGCCATCGCCTTCGGCGCGCGGGCCGAGGTGCGCTTCACCCGCATGTATCCCGCCACCGTCAACGAGGCGGAGGCCACGGACCTCGCCGCCCGCGCCGCCGCCGCCGTGGTGGGCGAGGCGCGGACCCACGAGATGCCGAAGCCGACCATGGGCGGGGAGGATTTCGCCTTCATGCTGAACCGGACGCCGGGCTCCTACCTGATGCTGGGCAGCGGCCGGACGGCCAGCGATCCGGGCCTGCATCACCCGCGATACGACTTCAACGACGCGGTCCTGCCGGTCGGCGCCAGCTTCTTCGCCACGCTGGCCGAGCAGCTCCTGCCCCGCGACGATTCGGACAGGGGCTGAGGCCGTGAAGATCCCTCCCCTTCCCTTCACCGTCACCGACTGGTCGAAGGTCGAGCCGAGCCGGCACGAGGGCGAGACCGGCTTCGCCCTCTGGCGCAGCTTCACCATCGGCGACATCCGCGTCCGGCTGGTCGAGTACTCGCCGGGCTATGTCGCCGATCACTGGTGCGACCGGGGGCACATCATCTACGTCGTCGCCGGTGAGCTGGTCAGCGAGCTGAAGGACGGGCGGCGCCACGCGCTGAAGGCGGGCATGAGCTACATGATGTCCGACTTCGGCGATGCGGCGCACCGCTCCGTCACCGAGGGCGGCTGCACCCTGTTCATCGTCGACTGAGCATGTGCGGGCGATATTTCCTCCAGCGCACGCCGCAGGAGCTCGTGCGGTACTTCGAGGCGGTGGAGCCCTTCCCGAACTTCCTGCCCAACTTCAACACCGCGCCGACGCAGGAGGCGCCAGTGCTGCGCCGCCACCCCGGGACCGGCGCCCGGCATCTCGGCCCGCTGCGCTGGGGGCTGGTGCCGCGCTGGGCCAAGGACGCCTCCGGCGCGGCGAAGCTGATGAACGCCCGGGCCGAGGGCGTGGCCGGGAAGCCCTCCTTCCGCGAGGCCTTCGCCCGGCGGCGCTGCCTGGTGCCGGCGGATGGCTTCTATGAGTGGCGACAGGAGGGGGAGCGCAAGCAGCCCTATGCCGTCGCCCTCGCCTCGGCCGAGCCGATGGCGCTTGCCGGCCTCTGGGAGGGCTGGCAGCAGCCGGACGGCGCGTGGCTTCGCACCTTCACCATCATCACCACCGAGGCCAATGCCAAGCAGGCCCTGGTGCATCACCGCATGCCGGTGATCCTGCCGCCCGAGCTGTGGCCGGCCTGGCTGGGCGAGGAGGAGGCCACGGCGGAGGAGCTGCTCGACTTCCTGCAGCCCTGCCCGCCGGAGGAGTTGGCCTGCTGGCCGGTGGCGGCGCGGGTCGGCAAGTTCAGCGAGAACGATGCCGGGCTCCTGGCGCGCGACCCGACCGCGACGCCGCCCCCCGAGCTGGACGACCGGCCGGTCTATTGACCGGCCGGCGGCGCCGGAGCCGGGCCGCCGAGCCGGCGCCCCGCCACCGCCTCCTGGGCGGGTCTCTTCCGCAGCGCCACGGCGGCGTCCCCCGCCTGCAGGATGATGTTCCGGCGCGGCCGGGCGGAGCGGTTCATGCCGCCCCCGTGCAGCACCTTCGGATGGATCAGCACCATGTCGCCCGGGGCGCAGGGGAGCGTGACGGCGCCTTCGGGGCTCCATCCCGCCGGCCGGCGTGGCGCCGCGCGCGCCGCCGCGTCGGTCAGCGCGTGCGAGCCGGGCAGGAAGGCGGTCGCGCCCCCCGCCTCCGTCATGCCATCCAGGCAGATCATCGCGCGCAGGAAGCAGGAGGCCTCCGGGCAGGCATAGCCGTTCGGATAATCCCGGTGCCAGCCGATGCTCCGGCCGAAGCCGGGATGCTTGATGGTGACGTTCATGAAATGCGCCACCGCCTCCGACACGCCCAGCGCGGCGC
The DNA here is from genome assembly GCF_054073225.1 of Teichococcus aerofrigidensis. Taxonomy (NCBI): domain Bacteria; kingdom Pseudomonadati; phylum Pseudomonadota; class Alphaproteobacteria; order Acetobacterales; family Roseomonadaceae; genus Roseomonas; species Teichococcus aerofrigidensis. Next base: position 2,897 of record NZ_JBSXMU010000135.1, on the reverse strand, counting down.
GGATCGGGCCGGTCACCGCCGGATGGTCGAGCAGGGCCCCGAAGACCGGGGCGAAAGCCGGGGGATCGCCCAGGATGAAGATGGCGTCGCCCACCTCCGAGGCGGCGATCCCGTCGCGGCGGTCCTCTGTCAGGTCCCGCTCCAGCGTCAGGCGCTCGCGCAGCCCGGGCGCCAGGCCGGGAACGGCCGCCTGCACCGCGTCCACGGCCTGGCCCAGCGCCGCGAGGAGCGGGCCGGTCACGGCGCCCCGGACCAGGGCGAAGCCGTTCCGCGCGTAGTCCGCCCTGTCGTCATCATGCATGGATTCGCGACGCCTGCGGCCCTCAGGAGCCGCGATAGGTGCTGTAGGACCAGGGCGAGCAGAGCAGCGGCACATGGTAATGCCCCTGCCCTTCCGAGAGGCCGATGTTGAGCACCACCACGTCGAGGAAGCGCTCGGCCGGCGGCGGGTCCACCCGGCGCGGCTCGGCCAGGGGATCGAGGAGACGGAACTCGGCCGTCTCCGAGGGCGGCGGCGGCGGCGCGACCTTGGCGAAGGCCCCACGGGCGGCGAAGTAGTCGCCGATGGCGAAGCGCAGCTCGTAGCGGCCGGGGCGGAAGGTGCCGGCGGGCAGCAGCGTGCCCTCCGTCCGGCCATCGGCATCGGTGACGGCGGCGGCGATCCGCTCCGGCTCCGGCCCCATCCGCCACAGCTCCACGGCGACCCCCTCCGCGGGGATGCCCTCGGCGGTGTTCAGCACATGGGTGGAAAGGGCGCTCGGCTTCTGGCTCATGCTCTATTCCGTGGCATCGGGGGCATCGGGAAGCTCCTGGGGGATGGCGGAGGTGAGTTCCGGCAGGTCGAAGGCCCGGAGGGCGGCCAGGTGCCGCTCGGCATCCTCGCGCCAGAAGGCGCGGCAGATCCCGTCCACCAGCCGGGGCACGCCGTACTTCATGCCGCTGATGCTGGCGCCCGAGAGGCCCATCGACAGGGTTGCCGCATAGGTCATGCAGTGGATGCGCGGCAGCAGCGGCGCGGCGCCCGGCGTCTTCTCCTGGAAACTGAAATCGTCCGACAGATAGGGCGAGGCGGCGCAGACGGCGCTCTCCTCGCCCGGCGGCGGCGCGAAGGCGTCGGACCAGAGCCGGATCTGGCGGGCGAAGGGTGCCAGTTCCGGCCGCAGCGCGTGATCGATGACGAAGCCGGTGCCGAGGAGGACGGCATCGGCCCGGAAGGCGCCGCGCGGCGTCTCCAGCACCACCTGCCCCTCCGCCTCGCGCACGGCCTCGACAGGCGCGCCCATGACGAGGCGGAAGCGCGGATCGTCGCAGACGCGGTTCCAGCTCTCCTGCGGCGGCGGCTGGTTCAGCTCGAAGATGTGCCGGGTGAAGCGCCATTTCAGCAGGTCCGGCAGGGCATGGTACTGACCGAGATAGCCGGCCTGCTCCATCCAGCGGAACGGGTTGACGCGTGGCATCCGCCGCCGCCGCACCAGCATGGTGGCGCTCCCCGCGCCCGCCTCCAGCGCCACCGCCAGATTGTCGAAGGCCGAGGCCCCGGCCCCCACCACCAGCAGGGACTTCCCGGCCAGCGCCGCGAAGTCGATGGCCTCGGCGGTGTGCAGCACGCGGTCCTTCGGCAGGCGGTCGAAGGGCGGCGGCACCGCCCAGGCGCCGGCCCCGTCCATGCCGGTGGCCAGCACCAGCCGGCGGGCGCGGATCACCCGCTCTCCCTCTGGCGTGGCGAAGCGGAGCGCCAGCAGCACCGCCGGCCCCGCCGCCGCCGGAGCGATCTCCAGCAGCCTGTGTTCGTGCCGCACCGGCAGGTCGAGCACGGCGGCATACCAGTCGAGGTAGCGCTGCCAGTCCGCGCGGCCGATCTTGTGCAGCCGGTCCCAGGCCTCGACGCCGTCGCGCGCGGTGAAGAAGGCGCGCGGCGTCAGCGCCGGCACGCCGAGATCGGGGCCGGTGACGTGTTTCGGCGTGCGCAGCGTGCGCATCCGGGCGAAGGTGGTCCAGACACCGGTGCCGCCCGGCGGGGCGGCGTCGAAGAGGGCGATATTGCCGACCTTCTGCCGGCGCAGGCCGAAGGCGGTGGCCAGTCCGGTCTGCCCGGCGCCGATGATGGCCACGTCCAGCACACCGTCCGCCGCCGGCATCCAGTCCGGCGCCGGATAATCCAGCAGCGCCAGTTGCTGGCGGACGGCCTGCTCCAGGGTGGCGAGCGGTTCGGGCATGGTGCGGGGCCTGTCGGCGAGGGTGCGGGCCTGGCATGTTGCCATGCACAAGACCGCCCCGCCATGCTCCCGCCGCGGCACCCGCTTCAGGGAGCCGTGACCCCGGCTCCCCGGTGGCGCCGACCCCCCGCGCCTGGGCGCCCTGGGCCAGGTCGTCGGTCCCTCGGCGAGGTCATCGACAATTCGCCGTCGGACCTTCCCCACCCCCGCATGGGGTCCTATATGGATCGTGGCAGGGGCGATGCCCCCGGAGGGACGACCCTCCCCGGACAGGGTTCCGGCGCCTGCGGCAGGGACGGCCCGGCCTTCGGAGACGGAGGACCGTCATGGCCTGGATCACCCTCTTCCTCGCGGGACTTCTCGAGATCGGCTGGGCCGTCGGGCTCAAGTACACGCACGGCTTCACGCGGCTGGTGCCGACCCTGTTCACCGTGACCTGCATGGCCGCCAGCCTCGGCCTGCTGGGCCTGGCGCTCCGCGCCCTGCCCCTCGGCACCGCCTACGCGATCTGGACCGGCATCGGCACCGTGGGCACGGCCCTGCTCGGCATCCTGCTCTTCGGTGAGGCGGCGACCGCCGCGCGGCTCGCCTGCATCGTCATGATCGCCGGCGGCATCATCGGGCTCAAGCTGGTCGGCTGAGGGCCGCCCGCCCGGTCATGGCCGGGGCGCCGGTTCCGGC
>NZ_JBSXMU010000134.1:0-7697 GCF_054073225.1 Teichococcus aerofrigidensis | reverse complement strand
GCCCTCGACCGGGCGGCGAATGGCGAGATCGAGGCCATCGAGCACCGGCCGGTGCGCCTGCCCGACGCCGCGCTCCAGGCCCTGACCGCCGCGGCCTGAGCGCGGCCTCCCGTCCCCCCTCTCCCGACAAGGACCGAGACCCATGCCCACCCTGACCGACTATGCCCGGAACATGCTGGCGCGCGCGCTCTGCGCCCGTTCGCCCAGCCTGCCCTCGACGGTCTATCTGGCACTCGGCACCGGCGCCACCGCCGCCGGCCTGAGCGGCGAGCCCGTGGGCAACGGCTATGCCCGCCAGCGCGTGACCTTCACCGGCACCGGGCTGCAGCGCAACGCCGACGTCATCCGCTTCGTCTTCAATGCCAGCTTCACCGTGAACGGCGTGGCGACGACGCTCAACCTGACGCATCTCTGCCTCTACGACGCCCTCTCGGGCGGCAACCCCCTCGCCTATGGCAGCCTGGCGCAGCCGGCCGCGATCACCGGCCCCGGCACCGTCACGGTCGCCGCCAACGCCCTGACCATCGACAGCCTCTGACCCTCCGCCCTTCCAGCAGGAGCGCCTTCCCCATGAGCGCATGGATCCGCAACCAGATCGCCCAGCCCAGCACCTGGCGGGGCCTGTTCCTCATCATGGCCTCGGGCTTCGGCATCACCCTCTCGCCGGAGCTGCAGAGCGCGCTGCCGAACTTCGCCGTCGCGGCGCTGGGTCTCTACGAGGCGCTGCGCCGGGAGGTGACGGCGCGCCGGGCCGGGCCGGACGCCGGCGGCTAGCCGGCAGGCACTCCGGCGCGGCGGCGCCCTGCCGCGCCGGCCTTTTCAGGATGCACCCGATTGACGCCTCGCCCGCGGACCGGAAGGATCGTCCCCAGACAAGAACAACGAGGCTTCCGATGTCCCTGCGATCCCTCCGCGCTGGCCTGCTCGCCGCCGCGGCGCTGCTCGGCCTGTCCGCCCTGCCCGGGGCCGCCCGCGCCGGCGCGACCTTCGATGCCATCAAGGCGCGCGGCACCCTGAACTGCGGCGTGAACGTCGGCAGCGCCGGCTTCTCGCAGCCCGACAGCCAGGGCGTCTGGCGCGGGCTCGACGCCGATCTCTGCCGCTTCGTCGCCACCGCCCTGTTCGGCGATCCGGCCAAGGTGCGCTTCCTGCCGCTGACGGCGCAGCAGCGCTTCACCGCCGCCCAGGCCGGCGAGGTGGACGTGCTGATCCGCCAGACCACCCTGACCCTGTCGCGCGACACCACCCTCGGCCTGCGGATGGTGCATCCCTACCTCTATGACGGCCACGGCTTCATGGTGAGGAAGGCGGCCAACCTCGGCGGCATCGCGGAACTCGGCGGCGCCACCGTCTGCCTGCTGCAGGGCACCACGAACGAGGTGGTCACGGCCGACTGGGCGCGCACCGCCGGGGTGCAGATCCAGCCGGTGCTGTTCGACCGCATCGACGTCGCGGCCCAGGCCTTCTTCTCCGGCCGCTGCGACGCCATCGGCACCGATGCGACGCAGCTCGCCTCCGCCCGCTCCACCGCCCCCAACCCGGGCGACTACGTCATCCTGCCCGAGCGGATCTCCAAGGAACCCTATGGCCCCGTGGTCCGCCGCGACGACCCGGAATGGTTCGACGTCATCCGCTGGGTCACCATGGCGGTGGTGCAGGCGGAGGAGCTGGGCGTGAACAGCACCAACGCGGAGAAGATGCGGGCCGAGAGCAGCAATCCCGAGGTGCGCCGCCTGCTGGGCGTCACCCCCGACACCGGGCAGAACCTGAAGCTGCCGCAGAACTGGGCCTATGACGCCATCCGCAAGGTCGGCAACTACGGCGAGATCTATGACCGCAACATCGGCCCGAAGACGCCGCTCGGGCTGGAGCGGGGCATGAACGCCCTCTGGACCGAGGGCGGCCTGCTCTACGCCTGGCCGATGCGCTGAGACGGGCCGGCCGCGCGGCGCGGGATTCCGCCGCCGCGCGGCACAAAGGGGCTTGCGCGGGGCCGCGCATCCCCCTAGGAACCGCCTCGCTTTCCCGGCGCCCGCTGCTGTAGCTCAGTGGTAGAGCACTCCCTTGGTAAGGGAGAGGTCGACAGTTCAATCCTGTCCAGCAGCACCAGCCGCCCCTTCCCCGGCCGTTTTCCCCGCATCCGACGATGACCGAGTCCCCCGGCAAGCCGCCTTCTCCCGCCGAGCCGGCCGGGGCCGAGCGCGCGCCCCGCCTGGCCGCCGCGCTGCGCGAGAACCTCCGCCGCCGCAAGGCGCAGAGCCGCGGCCGCGCCGACCCCCCGCCCCCCGCCGAGCCGGCACCGCCCAAGCCGCGGGACTGACGCGGCCGCCCTCGCCGGCCCTCGGTTGCCGAGGCCAGCCCGCTGCGCTATCCCGGCCCGCCTTTGCCGCCCGCCCCCGTTGCCGCCCGCCCTTGTGCCAGGACGCCGCCGCCATGCCCATCATGCCCGACAGCTGGATCCGCCGCATGGCGACGGGGCACGGCATGATCGAGCCCTTCGTCGAGAACCAGCGGCGCGAGGGCGTGATCTCCTTCGGCCTCTCCTCCTATGGCTACGACGCGCGTCTGGCCGACGAGTTCAAGGTCTTCACCAACGTCGACAACGCCCTGGTGGACCCGAAGAAGTTCGCCGAGGACAGCTTCGTCACCCGCCGCGGCCCGACCTGCATCATCCCGCCCAACTCCTTCGCGCTGGCGCATACGGTCGAGTATTTCCGCATCCCGCGCGACGTGCTGGTGATCTGCCTCGGCAAGTCCACCTATGCCCGCTGCGGCCTGATCGTGAACGTCACGCCGCTGGAGCCCGAATGGGAGGGGCAGGTGACGATCGAGATCTCCAACACCACCCCGCTGCCGGCCCGCATCTACGCCAATGAGGGAATCTGCCAGTTCCTCTTCCTGCAGGGGGCCGGGGCGCCGGAGGTGTCCTATGCCGACCGCCGCGGCAAGTACATGGGCCAGCGCGGCGTTGCGCTGCCGCGCCTCTGAGCGGCGCAAGGAAGTAAGGGAGTAAGGCGCATGGACCGCATCCGCATCCGCGGCGGCCGCACCCTCAGGGGCAGCCTCGCCATCGGCGGCGCCAAGAACGCCGCCCTGCCGCTGATGGCGGCGGCGCTGCTGACCGATCAGCCGCTGGTGCTGACCAACGCCCCGGCGCTGGCCGATGTCACCACCATGCGCCAGCTGCTCTCCCAGCACGGGCCGCGCGTCGAGCACGACACCGCCGGCCGCCGCCTGCTGCTGGAGGGCGCCGCCACGCAGTTCGAGGCGCCCTACGACCTGGTCCGCAAGATGCGCGCCTCGATCCTGGTGCTCGGCCCGCTGCTCGCCCGCTACGGCCAGGCGCGGGTGTCGCTGCCCGGCGGCTGCTCGATCGGCACCCGGCCGGTGGACCTGCACCTCAAGGGGCTGGAGGCCATGGGCGCCAGCATCGACCTCGAGGGCGGCTATATCGACGCCCGCGCGCCCGAGGGGGGGCTGCGCGGCGCCCGCATCCTCTTCCCGCAGGTCTCGGTCGGCGCGACCGAGAACCTGCTGATGGCCGCGACGCTGGCGCGCGGCACCACCACGCTGGTCAACGCGGCGCGCGAGCCCGAGATCTGCGACCTCGCCCGCTGCCTGACCGCCATGGGCGCGCGGATCGACGGCATCGGCACCGACCGGCTGGTGATCGAGGGGGTGGAGAGCCTCGGCGGCGCCACCCATCCGATCCTGCCCGACCGCATCGAGGCCGGCACCTTCGCCTGCGCCGCCGCCATCACCGGGGGCGAGGTGCTGCTGGAGGGGGTGCGACTCGAGATCTTCGGCGCCGTCTCGGCCAATCTGCGCGAGGCCGGGGTGGAGCTGATCCAGGAGGAGGCCGGGCTCCGCGTGCAGCGGGTGGACGGGCTGCGCGGCGTCGATGCCGTGACCGAGCCCTTCCCCGGTTTCGCCACCGACATGCAGGCCCAGTTCATGGCGCTGATGGCGGTGGCCGAGGGGGCCTCGATGATCACCGAGACGATCTTCGAGAACCGCTTCATGCATGTGCCGGAGCTGACGCGGATGGGCGCGCGGATCAACGCGCACGGCTCCTCGGCCATCGTGCGCGGCGTCTCCCGCCTGACCGGGGCGCCGGTGATGGCGACCGACCTGCGCGCCTCCGTCTCGCTGATCATCGCCGGGCTGGCGGCGCAGGGCGACACGGTGGTCAACCGCGTCTACCACCTCGACCGCGGCTATGAGCGGATCGAGCGCAAGCTCGCCGGGGTCGGCGCGGACATAGAACGTCTGCCCGGCTGACATGGCTCCGTCTCGGAAGCGGTGATACAACCCGTCATGGACCTGCCGATCTCGCCCCTCACCCCGGCCGCCGGGAATGCCGCCCAGCCGCTGGTGCTGGCCCTGCCCAAGGGGCGCATCCTGAAGGAGGTCGGGCCGCTGCTGGTCCGCGCCGGCATCGTGCCGGCCGAGGATTTCCACCACGAGTCCAGCCGCCGCCTGCGCTTCGAGACCAACGACCCGGCGCTCGACGTGGTGCGCGTCCGCTCCTTCGACGTCGCCACCTTCGTCGCCTTCGGCGCCGCCCAGATCGGCATCTGCGGGGCGGACGTGCTGATGGAGCATGACTATCCGGAGATCTACGCGCCGCTCGATCTCGGCATCGGCCGCTGCCGCGTCAGCGTGGCCGAGCCGGAGGAGATGGCGGGCGCCGGCGGCCTGACCCGCGAATCCCGCCTCGCCGTCGCCACCAAGTACCCCAACATCGCCCGCCGCCACTTCGCCGCGCACGGCATCCAGGCCGAGGTGGTGCACCTGAACGGCGCCATGGAGCTGGCCCCCTCGCTCGGCCTCTCCCGCGCCATCGTCGACCTGGTGCAGACCGGCTCGACGCTGAAGGCCAACGGACTGGTGGAGACCGACGTCATCGCCCAGGTCACCTCCCGCCTGATCGTCAACCGCACCGCGCTGAAGACCCAGCCCGAGGCGATCGGCGTCTGGCTCGCCCGCTTCCGCGCCGCCCTGGCCGAGGTCGCCGCATGATCCGCCTCTCCACCGCCGAGCCCGGCTTCGAGGCCGGCTTTCGCGCCCTGCTCGACCAGGCGCGCGACACCACCGCCCGGGTCGACGCCGCCGTCGCCAGCATCATCGGCGAGATCCGCGCGCGCGGCGACGCCGCCCTGCTCGACCTGACCGCCCGCTTCGACCGCTGGACCCCGCGCGACGCCGCGGCGCTGCGCGTCGGCGAGGCCGAGATCGCGGCCGCCGCCGCCGCCTGCGCGCCCGAGCTGCTGGACGCGCTGGACCTCGCCGCCACCCGCATCGAGCGCTTCCACCAGGCGCAGCTGCCGCGCGACCTCGAGATGGACGATCCGCTGGGCCTGACCCTCGGCCTGCGCTGGAGCGCGGTCGATGCCGTCGGTCTCTACGTGCCGGGCGGCAAGGCGGCCTATCCCTCCTCGGTGCTGATGAACGCCATCCCGGCGCGCGTCGCCGGGGTGCCGCGCGTCGCCATCTGCGTGCCGACGCCGGACGGGGCGCTGAACCCGCTGGTGCTGGCCGCCGCGCAACGGGCCGGCGTCACCGAGATCTGGCGCGTCGGCGGCGCCCAGGCCATCGCCGCCCTGGCCTGGGGCACCGAGAGCATCGCGCCGGTGGACCGCGTCGCCGGGCCGGGCAATGCCTATGTGGCCGAGGCCAAGCGGCAGGTCTTCGGCCGGGTCGGCATCGATTCGATCGCCGGCCCGTCCGAGGTGGTGGTGCTGGCCGATGCCTCGCAGGACCCGGCGCTGATCGCCATCGACCTGCTGGCCCAGGCCGAGCACGACGAAAGCGCCCAGGCCATCCTGATCACCACCAGCGGGCAGATGGCGCATGCCGTCGAGCAGGCGGTGCGGGAGCAACTGGCCAGCCTGCCGCGCGCCGCCATCGCTGCCGAGAGCTGGCGCCGCCACGGCGCCATCCTGGTGGTGCGCGACTGGGAGGAGGGCGCGGCGCTGGTGGACCGGCTGGCGCCCGAGCACCTCGAGGTGATGGTGGCCGAGCCCGAGGCGCTCTTCGCCCGCATCCGCCATGCCGGCGCCGCCTTCCTGGGCCCGCATTGCCCGGAGGCGCTGGGCGACTACGTCGCCGGGCCGAACCATGTGCTGCCGACCGGCCGCACGGCGCGCTTCGCCTCCGGCCTGTCGGTCTTCGACTTCCTCAAGCGCACCACCTGGATCAGCGCCGAGGCGCGGGGCCTGGAGGCGGTCGGCCCCGCCGCCATCGCCCTGGCCGAGGCGGAGGGCCTGACCGCCCATGCCCGCAGCCTGGCCCTCCGGCTGGGCCAGCGCGGCGGCGAGCCCACGTGACGGGCCCGGGTGAGCCGCGCGCTCCGATGGTTGAAGAATCGGCCGCCTGACGCCATTTCTGCCTCCGACCGGAGGGCGGGCGCGGCCTCGCGCCGCCCCGGCCATTCTTGACCGCCAGGGCAGGGGCCATCATGGTCCGCGCCGCTGGCGCATTCCCGCGCGCCCCCAAGCCGAAACCATGCCGAAAGAGGCCTGATGTCAAAAGAAGATATGATCGAGTTCAGCGGCCAGGTCGTCGAGCTCCTTCCCAACGCGATGTTCCGCGTGAAGCTCGACAACGAGCACATGGTCCTGGCCCATACCAGCGGCAAGATGCGCAAGAACCGCATCCGCGTCCTGGCCGGGGACCGCGTGAACGTGGAGATGACGCCCTACGACCTGACCAAGGGCCGTATCACCTTCCGGTTCAAGTAATGTCCGTGGCGGGCCCGCCGGCCCTGGAAGCGACCCGCGAGGGCGCCCTGCCCCCTCCCCCTTCCGGGCCCGCCCGCCCGCCGCTGCTGCTGGCCAGCGCCAGCCCGCGCCGCCGCGACCTGCTGGCGCGGATCGGCATCACCCCGGCGGCGATCTGGGCACCCGGGATCGACGAGACGCCGGCGCGGGACGAACTGCCACGCCAGCTCGCCGGCCGCCTCTCGCGCCAGAAGGCCGAGGCCGCGCGCGCCCGCTGGCCCGGGCATCTCGTGCTCGCCGCCGATACGGTGGTGGGGGTCGGCCGCCGCATCCTGCCCAAGGCCGAGACCGAGGCCGAGGCGCGGGACTGCCTGGCCCTGCTCTCCGGCCGCCGCCACCGCGTGCACACCGGCGTCGCCCTCGCCCTGCCGGAGGGCCGCGTGCTGACCCGGCTGGTGGAGACCACGGTCACCTTCCAGCGCCTGACGCCGCAGCAGGTCGAGGCCTATCTCGCCGGCGGGGAATGGCGCGGCAAGGCGGGCGGCTACACCATCCAGGAATCGGCGGAGGCCTTCGTCCGCTTCCTGTCGGGCAGCCATTCCAACGTCGTCGGCCTGCCGCTGCACGAGACCGCGCAGTTGCTGCGGGGCATCGGGTGGCTGCGCCCCTGATCCTGGTTTCCGCCTCGCCCGGCGAGCAGCGGACCGCCCTCCTGGCCGATGGCCGGCTGGAGGCCGCCTTCATCGAGCGTCCGGCCCGGCCGGAGGGCATCGGCGATCTGCACATCGCCCGCCTCGCCGCCCGCGCCCCGGCCATGGCCGGGGCCTTCCTGGCCATGGCCGGGGGCGAGACCGGCTTCCTGCCCGATTCCGCGGGCGCCAAGGGCCGCGGCGAGGGCGAGTGGCTGCGCGTCGCCGTCACCCGCGCGGCGCAGGGCGGCAAGGGGCCGCGCCTGGCGCTGCGGCCGGGGGACGG
>NZ_JBSXMU010000133.1:0-7881 GCF_054073225.1 Teichococcus aerofrigidensis | reverse complement strand
AGCGGCCCCAGCGCGGCCTCGGCGCCGGCGGTGATGGCGCGGCCCAGCCAGGGGGTGAGGGCGGCGAGGCCGGCGGCGGCGCCGAGCAGCAGCGGCAGCGCCCTGGCGCCATCGGGGCGGGCGCCGAGCCGCCCGCCCACCACGTAGCCGGCGGACATGAAGGCCAGGGCGGTGCCGATGATGGCGCCCCATTGATGGATGGTCTGGCCGAAGACCGGCGCCATCAACCGGCCATCGAGCATTTCCAGCGCCATGACGCTCCAGCCCGCCGCGAAGGCGGCGAAGCCGGTGACGAGGCGCTGGCGCCTCACGCCGCCCTCACCGGGTCGGCTTCGGCGGATCCTGGCTGTAGTCGTAGAAGCCGCGGCCGGCCTTGCGGCCCAGCCAGCCGGCCTCGACATACTTCACCAGCAGCGGGGAGGGGCGGTACTTGCTGTCGCCCATGCCCTCATGCAGCACCCGCATGATGGCCAGGCAGGTGTCGAGCCCGATGAAGTCGCCGAGCTGCAGCGGCCCCATCGGATGGTTGGCGCCGAGCCTCATCGCCGCGTCGATCGAGCGCACGTCGCCGACGCCCTCCTGCAGCGCCTGCACCGCCTCGTTGATCATCGGGACCAGGATGCGGTTGACGATGAAGGCCGGGTAGTCCTGCGCCACCGCCGTGGTCTTGCCGAGCGTGGCGGCCAGCGCCGCGACGGCCTCGAAGGTCTCGTCCGAGGTGGCGATGCCGCGGATGATCTCGACCAGCTTCATGACCGGCACCGGGTTCATGAAATGCATGCCGATGACCCGCTCCGGCCGGTCGGTCGCGGCGGCCAGGCGGGTGATCGGGATCGAGGAGGTGTTGGAGGCGAGGATGGCCGCGGGCTTCAGCACCGGGCAGACCGACCGGAACAGGGAGAGCTTCAGCTCCTCCTTCTCGGTCGCCGCCTCGATGACGATGTCGCAGTCGGAGAAGAGGGACATCTCGGTGCCGGTGCGGATGCGGCCGAGCGCCGCATCCTTGTCCGCCCCGCTGAGGCCGCCCTTGGCGACCTGCCGGTCCATGTTCCTGGCGACGGTCGCCAGCGCCTTCTCCAGCGCCTCCGCCTTCACGTCCAGCAGCGCGACGGAGAGGCCCGCCAGGGCTGCCACATGGGCGATGCCGTTGCCCATCTGGCCGGCGCCGATGACGCCGACCGAGCGGATCTCCGTCACGCCCATGCCTCAGCCGAGCTCCTGTTCGAGTTCGGGGAGGAGCTTGAAGAGGTCACCGACGAGGCCGTAGTCGGCGACCTGGAAGATCGGTGCCTCCTCGTCCTTGTTGATGGCGACGATCACCTTGCTGTCCTTCATGCCGGCCAGGTGCTGGATGGCGCCGGAGATGCCGACCGCGATGTAGAGCTCGGGCGCGACGATCTTGCCGGTCTGGCCCACCTGGTGGTCGTTCGGCGCGTAGCCGGCATCGACCGCGGCGCGGCTGGCGCCGATCGCCGCGCCCAGCTTGTCGGCGATGCCCTCCAGCAGGTGGAAGTTCTCCGCCGAGCCCATGGCGCGGCCGCCGGAGATCACCACGCGGGCCGCGGTCAGCTCCGGCCGCTCGCTCTGCGCGATCTCGGCGCTGACGAAGCGCGACACGCCCGGATCCTCCGCCGCCGGCGCCGTCTCGACCGCGGCCGAGCCGCCCTCGGCGGCCACCGGGTCGAAGGAGGCGGCGCGGACCGTCAGCACCTTCCTCGCATCCGAGGTCCTCACCGTCGCCAGCGCGTTGCCGGCATAGATGAAGCGGCGGAAGGTGTCCGGCCCCTCGACCCCGGCGACATCGGTGATCACCTGCACGTCGAGCAACGCCGCGACGCGCGGCATGATGTTCTTGCCGAGCGCGCTGCCCGGCGCCACCAGATGGTCATAGCCCGGCGCCAGCGCCACCAGCAGGGCGGCGGCGGGCTCGGCCAGCGCGTGCTCATAGGCGGCGCCATCGGCCTGCAGCACCTTGGCGACGCCGGGCAGCCGGGCCGCGGCCTGGGCCGCCTCGGCGCCGAGGGCCAGGACATGCACGTCGCCGCCGATCTGCGCCGCGGCGGCCACGGCGCAACGGGTCGGCTGGCTGACGGTCGCGCCGGTGCTGTCGGAAAGGACAAGGACGGCCATGCTCAGATCACCTTCGCTTCGGTCTTCAGCTTGGACACCAGCTCGGCCACCGAGCCGACCCTGACGCCAGCCTGGCGCTTCGGCGGCTCCTCGACCTTCAGCACGGTGAGGCGCGGCGTGACGTCCACACCGAGATCCGCCGCCTTCAGCGTCTCCAGCGGCTTCTTGCGCGCCTTCATGATGTTGGGCAGCGAGGCGTAGCGCGGCTCGTTCAGGCGCAGGTCGGTGGTAACGATCGCCGGCAGCGTGAGCTGCACCGTCTCCAGCCCGCCATCGACCTCGCGCGTCACCGTCGCGCCCTCCGCCGACAGCTCGACCTTGCTGGCGTAGGTGCCCTGGCCCCAGCCAAGCAGCGCCGCCAGCATCTGGCCCGTCGCGTTCATGTCGTCGTCGATCGCCTGCTTGCCCATCACGACCAGCTGCGGCTGCTCGCGCTCGACCAGCGCCTTCAGGATCTTGGCCACCGCCAGCGGCTCCGTGCCCTCGGCCTCCACCAGGATGCCGCGATCCGCCCCCATCGCCATCGCCGTGCGCAGCTGCTCCTGCGCCTGCGCCGGTCCCACGGAGACCGCGACGATCTCCGTCACCGCGCCCTTCTCCCTGAGACGCACCGCCTCCTCGACCGCGATCTCGTCGAAGGGGTTCATCGACATCTTCACGTTCGCCGTCTCGACGCCCGTGCCGTCCGCCTTCACGCGGACCTTCACATTGTAATCCACCACCCGCTTGACGGGGACGAGGAGCTTCATCGCCTGACCGTGTCCTGCTTCCTGGAGTTTGAGCCTGTTGAGCCGGGGCTGCACCGGGCGGCCGCCCCGAAGATGCGGACCACCCCTTGCCGCCGCCGCCGCCTCTCTCGGGGCGGGCATTCTGCGTTGCGGCGCGGAGCCTAGGCGTGCGCTCCGTATCAGGCAAGGTGAGGCAGGGCAGGGCGGGTCCCGGCGGGCCAGTTCGCCGGGGCGGATCGAAGGACCCAGGGCCTCCCTGACCGCCGATCCGACCTATCCGCGCATGCTCCAGACCAGGGCCAGGAAGAGCGCGATGGACAGGCCCTGCAACACCACGCGCCAGCGCATCAGGCGGTTCGAGCGGGCGCCGGCGGCCGCGCCCCCGTCACGCCCCAGCCCCGCCATGCCGGCGAACAGGACGCCGAGGGTGGCCAGCATGGAGAGGCCGAGCAGGATGGACAGGAAAACGGTCATCCGCAGCACATAGCGCCGCCGGCGCGGGGCGCAAGGCATGCCATGCCGGCCCCGGAGGTTGACGCGAGGGAACGCTTCGGCTTGGCCTCGCAGCCATGCGCCTCCCGATTCCGCTGACGCTGCTGCTCGCCCTGCTCCTCCTGCCGCTGCCCGGCCTCGCTCCGGCGGCCTGGGCCCAGCCGGCGCCCGCCCCGCCGCCTGCCTCCCCGGCAGTGGCGCCGGCCGAGATTCAGCGGCTGCTCGCCCTGCTGCGGGACGAGGCGCGGCGGCAGGAGCTGATCCGCACCCTGGAGGCCCTGTCCGCGGCGGCCCCGGCCCCGGCGCAGCCGGGGGAGGGGGCTCCCCCCGCGGCCGCCCCTGGTGCGGTCCCCGGTGCCACCCCTTCGGCCGAGGCGCCCCCGGCCAATGCGGCGGCGGCGGCGGTGGAGCAGCTCCTGGCGCCCGACACGCTGGGCGGCCAGCTTCTGCAGGGCCTCTCCCGCCGCCTCCACTGGCTCTCGGAGCAGGTGGTCAGCGGCGTGCAGACGGTGGCCGACCTGCCCGCCCTGATCTCCTGGTTCTCGTCCCTGGCCTATGATCCGGTGACCCGCGCCCGGGTGGCCGACGCCTCCTGGAAGTTGGCCCTGCTCTTCGGCCTCGGCCTGCTGGCCGAGATGCTGGCGCGCCGCGCCACCGCCCGGCCGTTGCGCGCGCTGGAGGCCCGGGCGACGGGACCCCGGCCGAAGCTGCCCGTCCTGCTGCGCCGGCTGCCGCTGGTGCTGGGGCGGCTGCTGCTCGACCTGGCGCCGGTGGCCGCCTTCGCCCTGCTCTCCTACGGGCTGATCGGCGCGGTACAGCCGCTGCCCACCACCCAGCTCGTGCTGCTGATCGCCAACAACGCCTATATCGCCTGCCTTCTGCTCGGCCTGCTGTCGCGCCTGGCCCTCGCCCCCGCCGTGCCGGGCCTGCGCCTGCTGCCGGTCTCGGACGAGACCGCCGCCTATGTCGACCTCTGGCTGCGCCGGCTCTGGGTCATCCTGGTCGGCGGCTATGCCCTGGCCGAGGCCGGGCTGCTCCTCGGCCTGCCCTGGGGCGCCTATGATGCCATCCAGCGCCTGTCGCACCTGGTCATCTCCATCGCCCTCGGCGTCATGGTGCTGCAGAACCGCGTGGCGGTGGCGCGGGTGCTGCGCGCGCCGCCGCTGCGCCCGGGGGACCAGCCGCACCGCGCCCGCGCCGCCGCCCGCCGCTTCCGCGACGGCCTGGCCGAGATCTGGCACATCCTCGCCATCCTCTATCTGCTGGCCTTCTGGGCAGTCTGGGCCCTGCAGATCGAGCACGGCCTCTACCGCCTGCTGCGCGCCAGCCTGCTGTCCCTGCTGGTGCTGGCGGGCGCCAGGGGCCTCGACCTGCTGCTGCGCCGGGCGCTCTCGGGCAGCCTGCGGGTGGCGCCCGGCCTGACCGGCCGCTACCCGGCGCTGGAGAGCCGCGCCAACCGGTACATGCCGCTGGCCAAGGGCGCCATCTCGGCCGGGCTGACGCTGCTTGTGCTGATGATGCTGATGGAGGTCTGGGGCATCGGGTCCTTCGCCTGGTTCGCCCCCGGTGCGCTGGGCAACCGGGTGCTGCGCTCGCTCGCCTCGGTGGGCTTCACCGCGCTGATGGCGGCGCTGGTCTGGGAGGCGATGAACCTGGCCATCGAACGCCATCTGGAGCGGCTCTCGCGCGATGCCGATGCCGCGCGCAGCGCCCGGGTGCGCACGCTGATGCCGATGCTGCGCACCACGCTGCTGGCCGTCATCCTGCTCTTCGTCGCCTTCAACCTGCTGACCGAGCTCGGTGTGAACGTGGCGCCGCTGCTGGCCGGCGCCGGCGTCATCGGCCTGGCGCTGGGCTTCGGTTCGCAGAAGCTGGTGCAGGACGTCATCACCGGCATCTTCCTGCTCTTCGAGGACGCCATGGCGGTGGGCGACGTGGTCGATCTCGGCGGCAAGTCGGGAGTGGTGGAGCAGCTCTCGATCCGCTCGATCAAGCTCCGCGCGCTGGATGGCAGCCTGCACATCATCCCCTTCAGCGCCGTCAACGGCGTGACCAACATGACGCGGGACTTCTCCTTCGCCCTGCTCGACGTGCAGGTGGCCTACAAGGAGGACACCGACCGGGTGGTGGAGGCGCTGCAGGGCCTCTGCCAGGAGATGCGCTCGGAGGCGAAGTGGGGGCTGGTGATCCGCGACGCCATGGAGGTGCTCGGCGTCAATCAGCTCTCGCCTGACGGGCCGGTGATCCGCGTCCGGATCAAGACCGAGCCGCTGGAGCGCTGGAACGTGATGCGCGAGATGAACCGCCGCATCAAGCGGTGCTTCGACGAGCTCGGCATCGAGATCCCGGCGCACCGGCAGAAGCTGATGATGGAGCCCGGCGGGGCCTTTCCATCGCCGCCGGGCCGGCCGGCCTAAGGCACCCATGCCAATGGCGGGGATCAGCCATGCACGATCCCCGCTGGCGGTTCGGCTTGCCAGCACCGGCGCGCCAAATCTATCCTCCTGGCATGTGCTGCACCGGACCCTTCGGGATCGTCATTAGCGGCCCGGCCGCCTGAGCGCCCTGCGGGGGGCAGCGGCCGGGACAGCCCCGCGCACCCTCCGATCCGAACGCTCCGGAAGCCCCTCTCCCATGTCCGATTGTCTGTCTCCGCTCACCGCCGCCCGTTTCACCGTGGTCGCCGAGGCCTATCCCGGCCTGCTCTCCCGCGTGCTGGAGCCCTTCGCCAAGCGCGACCTGACGCCCGACCGCTTCCGCTCGCAGCGCGAGGGCGCCCTGTTGCGCACCGAGATCGCGCTCGATGCCATGCCGGTCGAGATGCTGCACCTCGTCGCCGGCAATCTGGGCCAGATCGTCGGCGTGATCCGTGTCGAGGCGATGGAAGGCCGCCACATCCGGCTGGTGGCCTGATCCCCCGCTTTTCAGGGACCCCGCTTTTTAGTGGACCTCTGGCAGGCGGCGCGGCGGCGCATCACAATGGGAGCATCATGGCCGCTCCGCTCCCCGCCCCCGATCCCGCCTCCGACCCCTCCTTCGCCGAGCTGATCGCGGCGAGGCCCGCCCTCTCCGCCCATGCGATGGACGGCCTGATGCTGGAGGAGGTGCCGCTCGCCCGCATCGCCGCCGAGGCTGGCACGCCTGTCTGGGTCTATTCCGCCGGCACGCTGCGCCGCCGCTACCGCGCGCTGCGCGCCGCGCTGGAGGGCGCCGGATTGCGCGCCGGCATCCATTACGCCACCAAGGCGAACGACAATCAGGCGGTGCTGCGGGTGCTGGCCGCCGAGGGGGCCGGGGCGGACATCGTCAGCGCCGGCGAGCTGCGCGCCACCCTGGCCGCCGGCATCCCGGCCTCGGCCACCGTCTTCTCCGGCGTCGGCAAGACGGCGGAGGAGATCCGCTCCGCGCTCGGGCAGGGCATCTACCAGCTGAACGCCGAGAGCGCCGAAGAGATCGCCATGATCTCCGCCATCGCCGAGGGCATGGGGCTGCGCGCCCCGGTGGCGCTGCGGGTCAATCCCGATGTCGATGCCCGCACCCATGCCAAGATCACCACCGGCAAGGCGGACAACAAGTTCGGCATCGCCTATGAGGACGCGGCCGGGCTCTATGCCCGCATGGCGGCGCTGCCCGGCATCCGGCCGATCGGCATTGCCACCCATATCGGCAGCCAGATCACCGAGGGCATGGCGGCCTATCGCGCCGCCTATGCCCGGCTTGCCGAGATGATCCGTGGCTTCCGCGCCGCCGGCCTGCCGGTCGAGCGCGTCGATTGCGGCGGCGGGCTCGGCATCCCCTATCGCGACGAGCCGGCGCCCTCGCCCGAGGCCCTGGCCGGCGTCATCCGGGTGACGCTGGGCGATCTCGGCCTGCCGGTGATGCTGGAGCCGGGCCGCTGGATCGCCGGCCCGGCCGGGCTGCTGCTGGCCTCGGTGGTGCTGCAGAAGCAGGGGCGGGGACGGCGCTTCCTGGTGCTGGACGCCGCCATGAACGACCTGATCCGCCCCGCCATGTACGAGGCCTGGCACGGGCTCCTCCCGGTCTCGCCCCGCCGGTTGCAGGCGGCGCTGGCGCCCGCCGATATCGTCGGCCCGGTCTGCGAGAGCGGCGACACCTTCGCCCGTGACCGCGCCATGCCCGACATGGCCCCTGCGGATTTGGTCGCATTCCTGGACGCGGGTGCCTATGGTGCGGTCATGAGCAGCACCTACAACGCCCGCCCCCTGGCGGCCGAAGTGCTGGTGGATGGCACCCGCTTCGCCACCGTGCGCGCGCGCCAGACGCATGAGGATCTGCTGGCGCGGCAGCGCGTTCCCGAATGGCTGGCGGCCGCGCCGGCCGGGGGATCCCCCCCCGCATGACGCCGCCGCGCGATCCGCTGGCCCGGCGCCTCGCGCGCGGGCGGTGGCTCGCGCGGGTCGCCCTGGCCTGGGAGGCGCTCTGGCCACGGCTCTGGCCGGCGCTCGGCGTCGCGGGCCTGTTTCTCATCCTGGCTTTGGCGGGGCTGTTCCTCCACCTGCCGCCCTGGCTG
>NZ_JBSXMU010000132.1:0-7882 GCF_054073225.1 Teichococcus aerofrigidensis | reverse complement strand
TCAGCTTCGAGCTCGCCGTCGTGGTCCGGCTCCATGTCGGCCATCGGCGCGTCGTGGGCATCGAGCAACGCGATCAGGTTCTTAATGAGAGCCTCGATGCGGGCGCGGTCGAAGGCGGTGAGAGAAGGTCGCTCACCGTGAGCGACCTTGGTGAGCAGTCTTCTTCTGGACGCGCAGTCAGTGCGCGCGTATTCGGCGCAGTTAGCCATTGCCGGTTCTCCATAGGAACAGGTGGTGGTTAGGCCGGTCAGGAAGTGCCACCTTCCTTGCCGGCCGCTTTCGTGTTAGCATCAATGCATGGCTAAAGCAATTCGTGTTTACACGAAAAAGGCACGAGCGGAGCAAACTGGCGTCATGGTTGGAGTTCGGCTCCAGCCCGAGGCTCTAGCTCGCCTGGATAGCTGGATAGAGCGGCAGGATGACGGACCTTCCCGGCCCGAGGCGGTGCGGCGGCTGCTCGATAAGGCTTTGCCGAAGTAAACGCATATACCTCAAGGTATGGTCGTATTGACCATACCTTTGCGCCTCGCAGAACCAGCACGTGCACTTCTGGAAGGGATGAAAGAATGACGCTTTCGGAACTCGCCCTTCTGTCCATGGGCCCGTTTGGTCTGCTGGCCGCCGCCGTGCTCAGCTACCGGATCACGCATCGGGACCGGGCGGCGCACTGAGCCAATCGGAAAATCGCTTGGAGCTGCCGCGCTAGACCGCGCCCCCAGGCAATTTTTTCCCGCGTGCAGATTAAAGCTCGCGCGCATTGCATGCCGGGCGAATATCCAGGCATGCATTTCGCCTCGACCCTCGATTTCCCTAAAATGTTGCGATTTAGCGAAAGCTGCCTGGGGGCGCGGTCTAGCCGGTCAGCTCTGAGCGATTTTCATTCGGCGGGCGCGCCGGCGAGAGATGCCCCGCCCTCCTCCAGCCGTCGCAGCGCTGCCAGGGCTTCCGCGAGGCTTGGAAAGACGGTCGGCCTGGCCCGGCCGGGGATCGCCAGCGCGGGCCGTGGCGCCCCCTCTGGATCGCAGGCATCGGGCAGCAACAGGACGCGGATCATGCATGCCCTGCCCGGCTACCGCAGCAGCCTGCCGCATATAGGCGGAGGTGTTCGGCTTGGGCCGCGTCGAAGAAGGCGTTGGCAAGGGTCAGGGCCTCGGGGCGGGCGTAGCCGGCGGTAGCCGCCGTCGCCTCGATACATTCCTCGGCCTGGTACAGGGCATCCGTAGCGTCGTCCTGATCGGTCGCCCAGGCCATGACCGAACGGGCGAAGTCCCTGCCGGCCATCTTCGCCTCGGCCAGGTCGTGAGGGTCGATAGAGGCTTCCCGTAGCCTGGACGCGCGGGCGGTCACTGACGCACCTCAAAGTGCGTCACCGTGTAAGCGCATGAAAATGCTGCGTTTGGTGACGCGGTGACGCACGGTGACGCATTTTCCCCTACGTACTTCCTAGGGGTAGTGGAGGTGGGCAGGGCGTAGATAACTCCTACAGACCTCGTAGGGGAATGTGCGTCACCATGCGTCACCAATCCCGCAAGTGGTTGATTTCTATAGGTGCGGCGGTGACGCACTTCCGGATGTGCGTCACCCACCCCCCTTCTCCCACTTGCGCACCCCCCCATGCGCCCGCGCCCCCCGCTGCCAGCCGAGCCGCTCCAGCGCGGCGGCGATGCGCCGCTGGTCGGCCGTGCCGATCTTCGCCGTCTCGATGCCCAAGGCACCGCGCGCCACCTCCAGCACCGTCACTTGCGTCTTGGCGTTGAGCCATTCGGCAATGGCCTGTTCCCAGGCGTCGGCCTCGTAGCGCTGCTCCTGCTCGCTGCGGATGTGCTCGGCCTCGAAGTCGCGGGTCGGCCACCACTGCGTGCCCTGGCGATACAGGGCATAGGCCTCGGCGAAGAGCTGGTCCCGGTCCCGGGCCAGCCCGGCCACGTCCAGCACCGGCGCCACCTTCACCGGCCAGAACCGCCGCCCGCCTGTCTCATCCCGCAGGTAGGCGGTCTTGTTGGTGGTGCCGATGAAGACGCACTGCCTGGGCTCGATCACGTCCTTCCGGCCGTAGCTCGGGCGGTAGCGCTCCACCGGCCGGGTGATGAACGCCTTGAGGGCAGCGGCCTCCGCCTTGTCGAGCGCCGACATCTCGGCCACCTCGATCAGCCACTTGCCGTTCAGGTGCTGCGACACATCCTTGCCGCCGCGGATGTCCGGCAGGTTGTCGCTGAACCACGGCCCGCCCAGCACGGCGCAGGCGGTGGATTTCATCGCCCCCTGCGCGCCTTCCAGCACCATCATGTAATCGGCCTTGCAGCCGGGCTGGAACACACGGGCGACCATGGCGACCATGAACATGGTGCCGATGCCGGCGGTGTAGGGTGTGGCCTCGGCGCCGAGATAGGTGTGCAGCCACTTCGCCAGGCGCGGCTGCCCGTCCCAGAACAAGCCGTTCAGGTACTGCTGCACCGGGTGAAAGCCCCGTTCCCTGGCCCGCAGCGACACGGCCTGGTGCACCGTGTCCTTGCTCACCCTCTCCAGTCCCTGGCGTTGCAGGAACTCCTGCAAGGCGCTGACATCGGCATCCTGCACCGGCCGGGCTTCTTCCGGCGGGCACAGGCTGGCCGGCACCGGCCGCGCCAGGATCTCGGCCCGCAGCATCTGGTCATAGGCCAGCAGGTCCGTGAGGTGCCGGTCGGCGCGGAGCGCCAGCATGACGTTCGCCAGGTTGCCGCGCGGGTCGCCTTCCTTGTCGGACTGGCAGTCCCGGAGCCAGGGGGCGGCGCCCTCCGGGGGCCTGGCTCGGCCGGAGTTGTCGTTGCTCCCCTTCCGCTCCGGCTTCCAGCCGTTCTGGCGTGCTTCCCAGAACAGCGATGCTGCTTTGATCCGCAAGCCGCTGGCGCGGAAGCTGGCCCATTTGGTGCGGGTGGCAGCCTCGTCATGCTTGGAGGACTGCGCCGACCAAGCCATGAACAGGTCTTCGCCATCGTCGGCCAGGGCGTCATAGATGGCGGCGCCGATCTTCACCCAGCCGTGCCAGTCATGCCGGTTCGGGACGGCCGCCAGGGCGCTTTCCACTTCGTCGCGGGTAGGCGCACGATAACCGCCAGCCTTTCGTGCTGAGGGCTTCTCCCCCGCGCCCTCCGACAGGATCGGATCGGCTTCCGCTGTCAGCTCGTCCTCGCGGTCCTTGTCGGTCCTTCCGCCCGCTGCCCGGATCATGGCCTCGGCCGCGGTGATGAAGCCAGCCATGGTCGCCGCCGTGACGGCCGGCAACTCGGCCAGGGGCGTGCTGTCAGGACCGCTGTCGGGCCATTCATATTCCCGCCCGGTATCGGGATGCAGGCCATACCCCACGAACTGCTGCCCGTTGGCCAGCACCTCGACTTGCGCGCCGGTGCCGTCCGGCAGCTTCATCGTCGGCGCCGTCATCAGCTTGTCGAACGGCACCATGGCCCGATAAGCCAGGAGGCGTTTTGGCGCCCGCCCGATGCGGAGCAAGGGCGTCTCCCCCAGCATGGCCCGCGCCAGCCCCTCAAGCCGTCTCGCGAGGCCTTCTTCGTGCACGTCGATATCCACCCCGACGAGCTCGCCACAGACCAGGCCGGTGTTCGGATGGTTGAAGATTGTTGCCGGCCACGCGGCCACCATGTCGGCGGTAACGGTCCCTGGGCGCACCGTGTTCCAGCCCTTGAAGAACGGCTGTTTGCCGGGGCTCTTGACCTTCTCGTGCTTGTAATTCGGCGCGGTGACGGGGATCGGCGCATAGCCGTTCCCCAGCAGCCGCAGGCGGAGAGCGGTTGTTGGGTCGGGCTGCTGCGTGGCGGCGCTCATCGCCGGCCCTCCACCACCAGCAGGTAGCCGGTGCGCTGATAGGGGCTGCCCGGGCGATGGCAGTGCGCCTGACGGTGAGGGTTCTGCCCATCGAGGATGCCGTCGGCACCGTGCTGGTGATGGCACCCACAATGCGAGCACCAGACGCGAACAGTCTTGCTGGTCGCGCTCAAGGTTGCGCGAAGCACGCCCGGCCCTGCGCTTCCGGCTTGCCCCGTGCCCGAAAAAGTGGGACTTTCCGGATTAGAAGGCCGTTGAATTTCCTCGCTTTTGCTGCGGTCCCACTGAGAACTATCCTGCTGATTTACCGGGGCTTCCGCCGCTCGGCTCTGGGCACCATCCTCCCTCCTCCGATCCGAGCCGTAACTCAGGCTCTCGGCGGCACCGTCCCGCCATGGGGCGTCATGCGCTCATCCCGGGCTTGCGGGTTCTCCGCGGAGCGATTGGCCAAAGCGCGGGACAGGACGGCGACGAAAAGCCGGCCGAGACGTTCATCCTCCTGGAAACAAGGAGGCGTCCCGATGCCCAAGGCCGAGCGGTTGATCCATGGCAGCTCCAATGGCGATTCCTGGTACCTCGTGCAGGACCCGGACCGGGGCGCGCTCGTGCGGCACGAGCCCAACGCTCCCTCCGGCGGGGCCGTCTCCGAGATCCCGGTGGCGACCTTCCTGGCCCGGGGGAACGGGCCGGAGCAGGCCGAGCTGCTCCGTCTGATCGGCACCCTCGCGGCGCAGATGCCGAAGAAGGAGGCGGAGAGGGTCGCGCAGGTGCTGCGGTAGAGGGCGACCCCGCGCGCGGCCTCAGACCAGCGGGCAGCCGCCCTCCTTCAGCGGCCGGAAGGCTTCCTCCGCCGCCAGCGTGCCGCGCAGGTTGTAGTAGTCCCAGGCACCCCGGCTCTCGCCCGGCGCCTTGACCTCGAACAGGTAGGAGGGGTGGATCTTGCGGCCATCGGCGCGCAGCGTGCCGGGGCCGAAGCAGTCATCGTCGGTCGGCATGGCCTGCATCCGCCGCACCACCTCGGCGCCGCTCGCCTTCGCCGCCGGCAGGCCGAGGTCGGCCACCGCCTTCAGGTAATGCAGCACGCCGGAATAGGTGCCGGCCTGTTCCTGGTTCGGCCAGTTGTTCGGCACCTTGGGCTTGACCCGGTTCAGGAAGGCGCGGGTGCGGTCGTTCAGGTCCCAGTAGAAGGCCTCGGCCAGCAGCAGACCCTGCGCCGTCTCCAGGCCGAGCGCGTGGATATCGGTGACGAACATCGGCGTGCCGGCCACCTTCACCCCGCGCCGCGACAGGCCGAACTCCTGCACCTGCTTGATGCAGTTCACCATGTCGGCGCCGGCCATCAGCAGCCCCACCACCTTGGCCCGGCTGGCCGCCGCCTGCAGGATGAAGGAGGCGAAGTCGGTGGTGCCCGGGAAGGGGAAGCGCGCCGAGCCCGCCACCTTGCCGCCCGCGGCCTGAATGAAGCGGGTCAGATCCTTCTCCATCTGGTGGCCGAAGGCGTAGTCGGCGGTGATGAAGAACCAGCTGTCACCACCGTTGCGCACCGTGGCGCTGCCCACCGTCTTGGCCAGCATGTAGGTGTCGGCCGTCCAGTGCACGGTGTTGGGCGAGCAGCGCTCGCCGGTCAGCGCGGCGGAGAGGGCGCCGGTGTTCACCTGGACCTTGTTCTTCTCCTGCACCAGCCCGGCCACGGCCAGGGCGATGGCCGAGTTGTTGACCTCGCAGATCATGTCGACGCCGTCCTGGTCGATCCAGCGGCGGGCCAGGGCGAGGGCGACGTCGGGCTTGTTCTGATGGTCGCCCTGCACGAACTCCACTGTGATGCCGCGCGCGGCCAGGCCCAGATCCTCGGCCGCCTGGCGGGCGCAGGCGAGGGCGGTGGGGCCGGAGGTGTCGCGATAGGGGCCGGAGAAGTCGGCCAGCACCCCGATGCGGACCGGCGCGGCCTGCTGCGCGCGGGCGATCGGCAGGGGCGCCAGCAGGGCGGCGCCCCCCGCCAGCAGATGGCGGCGGCGGAACTCGGTCATCCGGTCTTTTTCCTTCCTCGAACGTCGCGGCGGCCGGCGCCGCGGGCGCGAGCTTGGCGGCTCTGCCGCGGTGCCGCAAGCGCCGTTGAAACCGGCGCCCGCCCCGCGCATATCGCGCCTCGCGACAAAGCATCCATCCAAGGAGAGGCCTGTGAGCGAGACGGTGGAGCGGCATGAGTTCAATGCCGAGGTGGGGCGGCTGCTGGATCTGGTCGTCCACGCCCTCTACTCGGAGCGCGAGATCTTCCTGCGCGAGCTTGTGGCCAACGCGGCCGACGCCATCGACAAGCGCCGCTTCGAGGCGCTGACCCGGCCGGAGCTCGGCCTGCCGGGGGAGGCGCGGATCCGCATCGTGCCGGACAAGGCCGCGCGCACCCTCACCCTCTCCGATCCGGGCATCGGCATGAGCAAGGCGGAGCTGGCGCAGAACCTCGGCACCATCGCCCGCTCCGGCACCCTGGCCTTCGCCAAGGCCCTGGCCGAGAGCCAGGCCGCCGACCGGCCGAACCTGATCGGCCAGTTCGGCGTCGGCTTCTATTCCGCCTTCATGGTGGCCGATCGGGTCGAGGTGACCTCGCGCGCGGCGGGCAGCGAGGAGGCCTGGCTCTGGGCCTCGGAGGGGCGCGGCCAGTTCACCCTGGCGCCCGCGGGCCGCGCCGAGGCCGGCACCGACATCGTGCTGCACATGAAGGCCGATGCCGCCGAGTTCCTGGAGCCGCTGCGGCTGCGCACCATCATCCGCAAATGGGCCGACCACATCACCGTGCCGATCGTCCTGCTGCAGGACGGCAAGGAGGAGCCGGCCAACGAGGGCACGGCGCTGTGGCGCAAGCCGAAGTCGGAGGTCAGCGCGGAGAGCTACACCGAGTTCTACCGCCATCTCGGCCATGTCTTCGACGAGCCCTGGGCGACGCTGCACTGGCGTGCCGAGGGGACGCTGGAGTTCAGCGCCCTGCTCTTCATCCCCGGCATGAAGCCCTTCCAGGCGGTGGAGGGGGAGCGCGAGAGCCGGGTGCGGCTGCATGTCCGGCGGATGTTCATCACCGACCAGGCCGGGCTGCTGTCGCCCTGGCTGCGCTTCGTCCAGGGCGTGGTGGACACCGAGGACCTGCCGCTCAACGTCAGCCGCGAGATGCTGCAGGCGACGCCGGTGCTGGGCCGCATCCGCAAGGCGGTGACCGGCCGCGTGCTCTCCGAGCTGCGGAGCCGCGCGAAGGAGGCGGAGGACTACGCGCGGTTCTGGGAGAATTTCGGCCCGGTGCTGAAGGAAGGCGCCTGGGAGGATGCCGAGCACCGCAAGGATGTCGCGCCGCTGCTGCGCTTCCGCTCCACCGGCCAGGAGGGCTGGACCTCGCTCGCCGATTACGTCGCGCGGATGAAGCCGGAGCAGGAGGCCATCTACTACCTCGTGGGCGAGGACCCGGCGGCACTCGCCGCCTCGCCGCAGCTGGAGGGCTTCCGCGCGCGCGGGCTGGAGGTGCTGCTGCTTTCCGACCAGATCGACAACTTCTGGCCCGAGCGGCTGGAGCGCTTCGAGGACAGGCCGCTGCGCAGCGTGACGCAGGAGAGCGCCGACCTGGCGCGGTTCGCCCCCGAGGGCGCGCCGGCCGAGCCCCCGGCCGATCTCGCAGGCCTGCTGCCGAGCCTCAAGGCGGCGCTGGAGGGCGAGGTGACGGAGGTGCGCGCCACCGAGCGCCTGGTGGACAGCGCCGTGGCGCTCGCCGCCATGCCCGGCGCGCCGGACCTCTCGCTGCAGCGGCTGCTGCGCCGCGCCGGGCGGGGCCTCGGCGTCGAGATGTCGGTGCTGGAGCTGAACCCGCGCCACCCGCTGATCCGCCGCCTGGCGGAGCGCGCGGCGGCCGGCGCCGAGCTACGGGAGGAGGCCGGGCTGCTGCTGGACCTGGCGCGGCTGCAGGATGGCGACACCCCGCGCGACCCCGCGGCCTTCGCCCGGCAGGTGACGGAAGCCCTGGCGGCGCGGCTGGGCTGAGCGGATCGCCGCCCCCCCCCCCCCCCGGGGGGGGGGGGGGGGGGGG
>NZ_JBSXMU010000131.1:0-7951 GCF_054073225.1 Teichococcus aerofrigidensis | reverse complement strand
GGGCCTGCCGGCCGCCCCGCGCGGCGGGCGCCCTCGGCTGCTGGCGCTGGGGTCCTCGACCGGCGGCCCGCAGGCGCTCGCCGGCTTCGTCCGCCGCCTGGCCGTGGCGGCCGCCTTCCCGGTGCCGATCGTCGTGGTGCAGCACATGCCGGCCGGCTTCACCGCCATGCTGGCCGATCATCTGTCGCGGCTCGGCGGCCCCGCGGCGGCGGAAGCGCAGGATGGCGAGGTGTTGCGGCCGGGCCGGATCCATGTGGCGCCGGGCGACCGGCACCTGCTGGTCGAGCGCCGGGGCGAGGGGCTGGTGGCGCGGCTGAACCAGGCGCCGCCGGAGAACTTCTGCCGCCCCGCCGTCGATCCGATGCTGCGCAGCGCCGCCGGGGCCTGCGAGGGCCGGCTGCTGGCGGTGATCCTGACCGGCATGGGGCAGGACGGCCTGCTGGGCTGCAAGGCGGTGGCGGCGGCGGGCGGCGCGGTTCTGGCGCAGGACGAGGCTTCCAGCGTCGTCTGGGGCATGCCGGGCGCGGTGGCCAAGGCCGGCCTGGCGCAGGCGCTGCTGCCGCCCGAACAACTGGCTGAGCGCGCGATGGCGCAATGTGGCATGGCGGGCGCCGGTCCCGTGGGAGGACACGCATGAATGCGGAGAGCTTTGCCGCTATCGCGGCGCTGGTGAGGACGCGCTCCGGCATCGTGCTGACCCCCGACAAGGGTTACATGCTGGAGACCCGTCTCGCGCCCATCCTGAAGCGGGAGGGTGTGGCCAGCCTGGATATGCTGGCGCTGCGGCTGCGCGACATCAGGGCCGAGCGGCTGGCGCGCGATGTCACCGAGGCGCTGACCACCAACGAAAGCAGCTTCTTCCGCGACGGCAAGCCGTTCGACCACCTGCGCCGGCTGTTGCCGGGCCTGGTGGCGGCGCGCGCCGCGGGCCACAGGCTGCGCATCTGGTCAGCCGCCTGCTCGACCGGGCAGGAAGCCTATTCCGTGGCGATGATCCTCTCCGAACTCGGGATGCGTCAGGCCGAGATTCTCGGCACCGACCTCTCGCGCGAGGTGGTGGAGAAGGCGCGCGAGGGCTTCTTCACGCAGTTCGAGGTGCAGCGTGGCCTGCCGGTGCAGATGCTGGTGAAGCACTTCCGGCAGGAGGGGGCACGCTGGCAGGTTCGGCCGGAGCTGCGCGCCATGACCCGCTTCGAGGAGCGCAACCTGCTGGGCGAGCATCGCAGCCTCGGGCGCTTCGACGTCATCTTCTGCCGCAACGTGCTGATCTATTTCGACCCGCCGACGAAGGGGCGGGTGCTCAACGCGCTCGCCGCTCAGCTTGCGCCGGACGGCGTGCTCTATCTCGGCGGCGCCGAGACGGTGCTGGGCCTGACGGAGAAGCTGGTGGCGGTGCCGGGGGAGCGGGGCGCCTATGCCCTGGCCCGGTGAGACGATCCGGGGAGGGTGGGGCGGCCCTCCCCGGGGCCGTCATGCCGCGGCCTGGGGCGCCGCCTGCCGGGATGGCGCCGGCAGCTCGGGCGCCGGGAAGCGCGCGCCCTGCAGCGCCGGCTCGCGCATCACATAGCCGCGGCCCCAGACGGTGCCGATCAGCTCGCCCGCCCCGGCCTGCGCCAGCTTCTTGCGCAGCTTGCAGATGAACACGTCGATGATCTTGGCCTCCGGCTCGTCGATGCCGCCGTAGAGATGGTTGAGGAAGACCTCCTTGGTCAGCACCAGGCCCTTGCGCAGGGTCAGCAGCTCCAGGATGGCGTATTCCTTGCCGGTCAGGTGCACCTCGCGGTCGTTCACCCGCACCTCGCGGGAGCCGAGATTGAGCAGCAGGGGGCCGACGGAGAGGGTCGGCTGGCTGAAGCCCTTGGCACGGCGGATGATGGCCTGCAGCCGGGCCATCAGCTCCTGCTGGTCGAAGGGCTTGGTGATGAAGTCGTCGGCGCCCATGCCGAAGGCCTTCACCTTGGCCTGGGGGCGGGACAGGCCGGAGAGGATGAGGACCGGCGTCTCGACCCGGTTGCCGCGCAGCCGGCGGACCACCTCGTAGCCCTCCATGTCCGGCAGCATGATGTCCAGGATGATGATGTCGTAGTCATAGAGGGAGGCGAGCTCGAGCGCCTCCTCGCCGGTGGCGGCGGTGTCCGTGATCATCGACGACGCCTTGAGCATCATCGAGATGCCGCGAGCGGTGGTCATGTCGTCCTCAACCAGAAGAACTCGCATCTCTTCGCGCTCCACAATCTATAAGTGCATTGATACCACCTATACGGGAAATCCAAAGAGGTTTTTCATCTTTGAGACGTATTAATACACGAGACAGAGTTTAAAAATCAGAGATATCGGTGTGTGGTGGCGACATTCTGAACGAAACCGACCCTTCGCAGGCCTCAGACAGCTTGCCACCACCCTACGGAACGTTTCTTAATAGAGAAATATATATAAATAAGAACTTCTCTCCGCATTTGCCGCTCCTCAGGTCCCGGAGCTAGGACTTCCCCCGCAACGCATGCGGAGGACGATCCATGACCCAAGACCTGGCCCTGCCAAGGACACCCTCCTTCCGGCTGGACGGGCGCCGCGCCCTGGTGACGGGGGCAGGGCGGGGCATCGGCCTTGCCGCCGCCGCCGCTTTGGCCGAGGCGGGCGCGCATGTCGCGCTCGCGGCGCGCAGCGGCGCGGAGGTGGAGGCGGCCGCGGCGGCGATTCGCGCCGGCGGTGGCGCGGCCGAGGCCCTGGCCCTGGATGTCTCGGACCTGGCCGCTTTGGAGGCGGCGCTGGCGGCGCGCGAGCCCTTCGACATCCTGGTCAACAATGCCGGGACCAACCGCCCCGCCTCCTTCCTGGAGGTGGCGCCGGCGGATTTCGACGCCGTCATGGCGCTCAATCTGCGCGCCGCCTTCTTCACGGCGCAGGCGGTGGCGAAGCGCCTGGTGGCGGCGGGGCGGCCTGGCTCGATCATCCAGCTCTCCTCGCAGATGGGGCATGTCGGAGGGCCGAACCGCAGCGTCTACTGCGCCAGCAAGCATGCGATGGAGGGGATGACCAAGGCCATGGCGATCGAGCTCGGGCCGCATGGCATCCGGGTGAACACGCTCTGCCCCACCTTCATCGAGACCCCCCTGACGCGTCCCTTCTTCGAGGCCGCGGCCTTCCGCGACTGGGTCCTGTCCAAGATCAAGCTCGGCCGCGTCGGACAGGTGGAAGACCTGATGGGCGCGGTCGTCTTCCTGGCCTCCGGCGCCAGCGGGCTGATGACCGGCAGTGCGCTGATGCTGGATGGGGGCTGGACCGCGGAGTAAGGAAGAGGGGAATGCATACGGATGCAATAAGGCTTGCATCCGTATGCAATCCGGCCCCATCCTGGCCGCCTTGTTGCCATGGCCAGGGAGGGAACACGTCATGATCCGCTATCTGAAGAAGGGCGCCGAGGCCGCCGAGACGGCCGAATACGATCGCAAGGTCCGCCAGACCGTCGAGAGCCTCCTCGCCGATGTCGAGGCGCGCGGGGATGCGGCGGTGCGCGAGCTGTCGGTGAAGTTCGACAAGTGGTCGCCCGAGAGCTTCCGGCTGACCCCGGAGCAGGTCCAGGCGCTGATCGACAGCCTGCCCGCGCAGGTGATCGAGGACATCCGGTTCGCCCAGGCCCAGATCCGCCGCTTCGCCGAAGCGCAGAAGGCCTGCCTGACGGATCTCGAGATCGAGACCCTGCCGGGCGTCACGCTGGGTCACAAGAACATCCCCGTGGAGAGCGTCGGCTGCTACATCCCGGGCGGCCGCTACCCGATGGTGGCCAGCGCGCATATGTCGGTGCTGACCGCCAAGGTCGCCGGCGTGCCGCGCGTCATCGCCTGCACCCCGCCGCTGAACGGCGAGGCCCCGGCGGCCACCGTCGCCGCCATGGCGATGGCCGGCGCCGACGAGATCTATCTGCTGGGCGGCATCCAGGCCGTCGCCGCCATGGCGCTGGGCACCGAGACGATCAAGCCGGTGGACATGCTGGTCGGGCCGGGCAATGCCTTCGTCGCCGAGGCCAAGCGGCAGCTCTATGGCCGTGTCGGCATCGACCTGTTCGCCGGCCCCACCGAGACGCTGGTCATCGCCGATGACACGGTGGATGCCGAGATCTGCGCCACCGACCTGCTCGGCCAGGCGGAGCACGGCCCGACCTCGCCCGCCGTGCTGCTCACCACCTCGCGCAAGATCGCCGAGGGGATCGAGGCGGAGATCCAGCGCCAGCTCAAGGTGCTGCCCACCGCCGACATCGCCAGCGTCGCCTGGCGCGACCACGGCCAGGTCATCCTCTGCGACACCGATGAGGAGATGCTGCAGGTGGCCGATGACATCGCCTCCGAGCATGTGCAGGTGATGACGAGGAATCCGCGCTGGTTCCGCGACAACATGCGCAACTACGGCGCGCTGTTCCTCGGCCCCGAGACCAACGTGGCCTATGGCGACAAGGTGATCGGCACCAACCACACCCTGCCGACCAAGAAGGCCGCGCGCTACACGGGCGGGCTCTGGGTCGGCAAGTTCATCAAGACCTGCACCTGGCAGGAGGTGAAGCCCGAGGCCAGCGCCATGGTCGGCGAGTACTGCTCGCGCCTCTGCGCCATCGAGAACTTCGCCGGGCACAAGGAGCAGGCCGACATCCGCGTGCGGCGCTACGGTGGCAAGAACGCCGCCTGACGCCCCTGCGGAGGCCCCCGCGGGAGCCCCCATGGGAGCCGTGACCGCGCGCGACCTGGCGCGGCATCTCGGCGTCTCGCAATCGATGGTGTCGCGGGCCTTCAGCCCCGGCGCCTCGGTGGCGCCGGCGATGCGCGCCCGCATCCTGCGCGCGGCGGAGGAACTGGGCTACCGCCCCAATGTCATCGCATCCGCCCTGTCGCGGCGCCGCTCCTCGCTGGTCGGCATCGTCATGGCGGAGCTGACCAACCCCTTCTATCCGGCGGTGCTGGAGCAGTTGAACGCCGCGCTGCGGGAGGCCGGCTTCCAGTCGCTGCTGATCACCATCCCGCCGGGCGGCAGCGCCGACGACGCGCTGCCGATGCTGCGGCAGTACCATGTCGACGCGGTGGTGCTGACCTCGGCCAGCCTGTCCTCGGCCAGCGCCTCGCACTGGCTGGGCGATGGCCGGGCCGCCGTGCTGTTCAACCGCACCGCCATCGGGCCGACGCGGCTCGACAGCGTCGCCTGCGACAATGTCGGGGGCGGGCGGATGGCGGCCGAGGCGCTGCTGGCCCATGGCTGCCGGAACCCCGCCTTCGTCGCCGGCCGCGCCGACACCTCGACCAGCCACGACCGGGAACGGGGCTTCCGCGCCGCCCTGGCCGGGCATGGCCTGACGCCGCTCCGCATCGAGGCCGGCGATTTCAGCTACGAGGCCGGTCATCGCGCGGCCCGGGCGCTGGGGGGCGCGGACGGTGTCTTCTTCGCCAACGACATCCTGGCGCTCGGCGGGCTGGACGCGCTGCGGCACGAGATGGGCCGGCGTGTCCCGGACGAGGTCGCGGTGATCGGCTTCGACGACATCCCGATGGGCGCCTGGCCGGCCTACCGCCTGACCACCCTGCGCCAGCCCGTGCCGGAAATGATCGACCGCACCATCGGCCTGCTGCGCGCGCGCCTGGGCGGCGATGACGCGCCGCCCAGGGCCGAGCGGCTCCCGGCCAGTCTGCTGCGCCGCGGCTCGCTGTGACCGGCCGATCTCCGGACGGCCCGTTCCTTTCCGCCGATCATCGCCTATGTGTGGGGGCCGCAACCCCAGCCCCAGGCCGCCCGCATCATGAAGCCGCTGCTCGCTGTCCTCCTCGCCCTGCTGCTGGCCGGGCAACCCGCCCTGGCGCAGAAGCGCGTGGGCGAGGTCAGCACCACCTTCCGCATGGTCGGGCCGAACGACAAGGTCGTGGTCGAGCGCTATGACGATCCCCGCGTCGCCAATGTCTCCTGCTACGTCTCGCGCGCCGACACGGGCGGATTGTCGGGCTGGGTCGGCCTGGCCGAGGACCCGTCGCGCTTCAGCATCGCCTGCCGCGCAACCGGCCCGGTGACCCTGCCGGAGAAGCTGCCGCAGACGGAATCCGTCTTCAGCCGCTCCAGCTCGGCGCTGTTCAAGTCGCTGACGGTGACGCGCATCCTGGATCAGGAGAAGCAGGTGCTGGTCTATCTGGTCACCAGCACGAAGATCATCGACGGCTCGCCGTTCAACAGCGTCACCGCCGTGCCGCTCGCGACTCCCGCGCCATGACCCGCCCGGCGCCCGAGGGGAACCGGAAGGACGGCCGGGGCGGCCTCTCCCGCCTGCGGCCGGCCGAGCTCCGGGCCTATGACCGTTTCCTCGGGCACGGCTGCCCGCCGCCGTCCACCGCCGTCACCTTCACCCCGACGGCCATCGGCACGCAGGTCGCCCTGCGCTGCGAATGCGGGCAGGCGGAGGACATCACCGACTACGACAGCTGGTGACGTCCCCCTCCGCCCCCCCTTCCTCCGGGGGGGGCGGCACGGCGGCGTCAGAAGGTGCCCAGGGTCGTTCCGAGCAGGATCACGGCGATCAGCGCCAGGACCGGAACCAGCAGGTTCACGACGAAGATGTCGCCATAGGACGATTTGTGCGTCAGCCCGGTGATGGTCAGCAGCGAGATGACCGCGCCGTTGTGCGGCAGCGAGTCGAAACCGCCGGAGGAGATGGCGGCGACGCGGTGCAGCAGGTCCGGGCTGATGCCGAGCGCCGCGGCGCGCTCCATGTAGGTGGCGCCCAGCGTGTCGAGCGCGATGGACAGGCCGCCGGAGGCCGAGCCAGTGATGCCGGCCAGGGCGTTGACGGCGATGGCGAGCGAGATGATCGGCGTCCCGGGCGCGATGCCGACGACGAAGTCGCGCACGACGACGAAGGCCGCAAGGGAGGCGATGACGGCGCCGTAGCCCACCTCGCTCGCCGTGTTGAAGATCGGCAGCAGCGAGCCCATCGTGCCCTCGTTCAGCGTCTTCTGCGCGTCGCGCAGGTAGCGCCGCTGCAGCAGCAGGACGGTCAGGATGGCGCCGACCAGCGCGACGATCAGCGCCCAGGTGCCGATCACCGCGGTGGGCGCGATGTTGCCGTAGATCTGCTGCGACAGGTAGCCGAGGTCGAGCGAGGGGAAGACGACCAGCGAGAAGAGCGCGTTCAGCCCGATGACGACGACGATCGGCAGCAGCGACAGCGCGAAGCCCGGCCGCTCGCCGTCCTCGAACTGCGGCAGGTTCTCCTTGTGGTCGCCATAGCCCTCGCCGGCGAGCCTGGCCCGGCGCTGCCGGTGGTGCAGCCAGGCCAGGCCGCCGAACAGCATGATGGCGGCGGCGATCATGCCGAGCCCGGGGGCTGCGAAGGTGGTGGTGCCGAAGAAGCGCGTCGGGATGGCGTTCTGGATCGCCGGCGTGCCCGGCAGCGCCGTCATGGTGAAGGTGAAGCTGCCCAGCGCGATGGCGCCGGCGATCAGCCGCTTCGGCACGTCCGCCTCGCGGAACAGCGCCGCGGCGATCGGGAAGATCGCGAAGGCGACGACGAAGAGCGAGACGCCGCCATAGGTCAGCACGCCGCAGGCCAGCGTCACGGCGGTGATGGCATGCTGCGCGCCGAGACGGCGGATGATGGTGTGCGCGATGGTGGTGGAGGAGCCGCTATCCGCCATCAGCTTGCCGAAGATGGCGCCGAGCAGAAAGATCGGGAAGAACAGCACGACGTAGTTGCCGAGGCTCTTCATGAAGATCTGCGTATAGGTCGCGAGCAGCGGGCCGCCCTGCGCCATCAGCACGGCGAAGGCGGCCATGATGGGGGCCAGGATCAGGACGTTGGTGCCGCGATAGGCGAAGTACATCAGCCCCGCGAGGGACAGGATGATGGCGAGTGTACCCAAGGGTCGGGCTCCGGGATGATCGGTTGCGGGCCGGGGGGGGGGGGGGGGGGGGGGGGGGGGGGGCG
>NZ_JBSXMU010000130.1:0-8161 GCF_054073225.1 Teichococcus aerofrigidensis | reverse complement strand
CGCCAGCATCGCCGAGCTGGCGCGCGACACCGGCCTCAGCCGCGCCGCCACCCGCCGCTGCCTGCTGACGCTGGCCGAGCTCGGCTATGCCGAGACGGACGGGCGGCACTTCTGCCTCACGCCGCGCGTGCTGCGCCTCGGCGGCGCGTGGCTGGCCAGCGCCACCCTGCCCGATCTGCTGATGCCGCAGCTCGAGGCGGTGCGGGAGGCGACCGGCGAGAGCTGCTCGGCGGCGATCCTGGACGGGGCGGAGGTGGTCTACATCGCCCGTGCGGCGGCGCAGCGGATCATGCCGGTCTCCCTCGGGGTCGGCAGCCGGCTGCCGGCGCATTGCACGGCGCTCGGCCGCGCCCTGCTCTCCGCGCTGCCCGAGGGGGTGATGGAGCATCTCCTGGCCGGGCTGACGCCGGCGGCGCTGACCGAGCACACCCGCACCAGCCGCGAGGAGATCCGCGCCGCCGTCGCCGCCGCGCGCCGGCAGGGCTTCGCCATGGTGGAGGAGGAGTTGCAGCTGGGCCTGCGCTCCCTCGCCGTGCCGGTGCGCGACCAGCGCGGGCGCTGCGTCGCCGCCATCAACATCGGCCAGCGAACCTCGCGTGGCGAGGCCGGGGCCGTGTGCCAGCGGCTGCTGCCGCCGCTGCTGGCCGCCGCCGCGGAGCTGCGCCGCACCATCCCCGGCTGATCCGGCGCGGTCGGGCTGCGTTCAGGCGACTTCACGGTCATGTGAGCCTGGCCGGCTTGACGCCACGGGCTTCAGCGAGAACGTTCTCGCCGAGAACAAGGCCGCCAGGCCGCCGGAGGAAACCCATGGAAGAGACCGTGTCCGCGCCGCGGCGCCTTCACCGCGTCACCATCAAGGATCTGGCCCGCGACCTCGGCATGTCGGTGGCCACGGTGGCGCGCGCCTTCCATGCCGACGCGGCGATCGCCGAAGCCACCCGCCAGGCGGTGCTGGGCCGCGCCAGCCAGCTCGGCTACCAGCCCAACGCCCTGGCGCGCAGCATGATCACCCGCCGCACCCGCATCGTCGGCGTCGTGCTCTCGGACCTGGCGAACCCCTTCTACTCCGCCGCCCTGGCGCCGCTGACCGCCGCGCTGCAGGGCGCCGGCTACAATGTCATGCTGGTGATGGCGGAGGCCGGCGGCGAGATGGGCGAGGCGCTGCGCCTGCTGCTCTCCTACCAGCCCGAATGCGCCGTGATCCTGGCGACGACACTGAGCAGCGACGCCGCCGCCGCCTGCCGCGAGGCCGGCACGCCGCTGATCTTCCTCAACCGCCATCCCGGCGCGGCGGGGCTGGAGCCTGGAAGCCTCGCCGCCGTCTGCGACAATTCCGGCGGCGCCGCCGCGGTGGCCGGGCATCTGGCGGCGCGCGGCGCGCGGCGGCTCGGCCTGATCTCCGGGCGGCCGGATGCCTCGACCAATGCCGAGCGGTGCCAGGGCTTTCTCGACCGCTGCGCCGCACTCGGCCTGCCGCCGCCGTTGGTCGAGGCGGCGGGCGAGTTCACCTACGCCGCCGGGCAGCAGGCGGCACGCCGCCTGCTCGCCCGCCCGGACCGGCCGGAAGCGCTGTTCTGCACCGCCGACATCCTGGCGCTCGGCGCGATGGACGTGGCGCGGCACGAGCTTGGCCTCGCCGTGCCGGGCGACATCGCCATCGCCGGCTTCGACGACATCCCCATCGCCGCCTGGCCCTCGCACGACCTGACCAGCCTGCGCCAGCCGGTGGAGCGCATGGTCGCCGCCGCCCTGGACTGGATCACGCTCGCCGGCCGTGGCGAGGCGCCATCCTGCCGGCTGCTGCGCCTGCCCGGCGAGCTGGTCGTCCGCGGCAGCACCGTCCCGTTGCAGGAAGCAAGAAAGGAAACCGCATGCAGCCTGTCCTGAACACCGTCGCCGTCATCGGCGCGGGACTGGTCGGCTCCGGCTGGGCGCTGGTCTTCGCGCGCGGCGGCGCCCGGGTCCGCGTCTATGACGCCGATGCCGGACTGCGCGCCCGCGCGCCCGCGCGCATCCGCGCCATGCTGGAGGAGATGCGCGAGGCCGGGCTGGCCGAGGCGCCGGAGGTCGAGGCGGCCTTCGCCCGCATCACGGTGACGGAGAGCCTCGCCGAGGCGGTCGGCCCGGCCGACTACATCCAGGAATCCGTGCTCGAGCGCGTGCCGGTGAAGCAGGCGGTCTGCGCCGAGATCGACGCGGTCATGCGGCCCGACGCCATCGTCGGCTCCTCCTCCTCCGGCATTCCCGCCTCCGCCTTCACCGAGGGGCTGGCCAACCGCGCGCGCTTCCTGATCGCGCATCCGGTCAACCCGCCGCACCTGATCCCGCTGGTGGAGCTGGTGCCGGCGCCCTGGACCGATCCGGCCATCCCGCCCGTGCTGCGCGCCGCCATGGAAGGCTGGGGCCAGGCGCCGATCGAGGTGAAGGGCGAGATCGAGGGCTTCATCCTGAACCGGCTGCAGGGCGCGCTGCTGAACGAGGCCTGGGCGCTCTACGAGGCGGGCCTCGCCTCCGCCGTGGACATCGACCGCACGGTGAGCCAGGGCCTCGGCCTGCGCTGGGCCTTCATGGGGCCCTTCGAGACCATCGACCTGAACGCGCCGGGCGGCATCGCCGACTATTCCGCCCGGCTCGCCCCGCTCTATCACGACATCGCCCTTTCGCGCCGCGATCCGCAGCCCTGGTCGCAGCAGGCCATCGCCAGCGCCGAGCGGGAGCTGCGGCAGAGCCTGCCGCAGGACCGGCTCGGCGAGCGCACCGACTGGCGCAACCGCCGCCTGATGGCGCTCGTCGCGCATCTGCGCGGCCAGCCCAAGTGACCGGCGCCGGGGGGGGGGGGGGGGCGCCCCCCCCCCCCCGCGATGCCGCGGCCGGCGGCGCGCGTCAGGGGGCGCACCGTACCGACCTTCGCATGCTGCTGCAGCCTGGAGACCTGCCTGCGGAGATCTGTTCCACCGGAGAGCAGAAAGCGCTGCTGGTCAGCGTCGTGCTGGCCCAGGCGGCCCTGGTGGCGGCGCATCGCGGCTTCGCGCCGCTTCTGCTGCTCGACGAGGTGGCGGCGCATCTGGATCCGTCGCGGCGACAGGCGCTGTTCGAAGCCCTGGTGGACCTGCCGGCGCAATGCTTCCTCACCGGCACCGAGCCCGCCCCCTTCGCCAGCCTGGCGGGGCGGGCGCAGATGCTGGAGGCCATGCCGGACGGGCTCCGGCCGGCCGCCGATTTACCCGTGCCGGCCCGGGCGTAAGGTGCTATAAAATCCTGTCTTTCAGCCTGCCAGATTCAGGAGTTTTCCGCCGGCATGAGTGAGTCTGCGCGCGCGCCGTCCCCCGCCTCCGAGCCGGCGGATTCCTATGACAGCGCCTCCATCACCGTGCTTCGCGGACTGGAGGCGGTCCGCAAGCGCCCCGGCATGTATATCGGCGACACCGATGACGGCTCCGGCCTGCATCACATGGCTTTCGAGATCATCGACAACGCCGTGGACGAGGCGCAGGCCGGCTACGCCACCACCTGCACGGTGGTGCTGAACGCCGACGGCTCCGTCACCGTCGTCGATGACGGCCGCGGCATTCCCACCGACATCCATGCCGAGGAGGGCGTCTCGGCAGCCGAGGTGGTGCTGACCCGCCTGCATGCCGGGGGCAAGTTCAACCAGAATTCCTACAAGGTTTCCGGCGGCCTGCACGGCGTCGGCGCCGCTGTCGTGAACGCCCTGTCCGAATGGATGGATGTCACGATCTGGCGCGACGGGCAGGAGCACTTCATCCGCTTCGAGCATGGCGACACGGTGCAGCCGCTGAAGGTCGTGGGCCCGGCCAGTCGCGGCAATGGCACGCGCGTCACCTTCAAGCCTTCGGCCGGGACCTTCACCCGCACGGAATACGATTATGCCGTGCTGGAAAAGCGCCTTCGTGAACTGGCCTTCCTGAATTCCGGCCTCGGCATCACGCTGCGGGACGAGCGCCTGGTCGATGCCGGCGAGGCGCCGCGCGAGACGGTGTTCCGCTTCGATGGCGGGCTCGTGGCTTTCGTCGAATGGCTCGACCGCAGCAAGGAGCCGCTGTTCCGCCCGCCGGTCAGCCTCCGGGCCAAGGAGGGTGGCGGCATCCAGGTCGAGATGGCCTTGTGGTGGAACAGCAGCCCGCACGAGGTGGCGCTGTGCTTCACCAACAATATCCCGCAGCGTGACGGCGGAACGCATCAGGCCGGCTTCCGCCAGGCCCTGACCCGCGTGGTCATGAAGTACGCGGAGGAACTGGCCAGGAAGGAGAAGGTCGAGCTGTCCGGCGAGGACATGCGTGAGGGGCTGACCGCGGTCATCTCGGTCAAGGTGCCGGACCCGAAGTTCTCCTCGCAGACCAAGGACAAGCTGGTCTCCTCCGAGGTGCAGCCGGTGGTGCATGCCGCCGTCGCCGATGCCCTCTCGCACTGGTTCGAGACGCATCCCAAGGAAGCGCGGCAGGTGCTCGACCAGGTCGTGCTGGCCGCCGCCGCGCGCAAGGCGGCGCAGCTCGCGCGCGAGAAGGTCGGCCGCAAGAACGCGCTCGATATCTCGACCCTGCCCGGCAAGCTGGCCGATTGCCAGGAGAAGGACCCGACGAAGTGCGAGATCTTCCTCGTCGAGGGTGATTCCGCCGGCGGTTCCGCCAAGCAGGGCCGCGACCGGCGCTTCCAGGCGATCCTGCCCCTGAAAGGCAAGATCCTGAATGTCGAGCGCGCGCGCATCGACAAGATGCTGTCCTCCGCCGAGATCGGCACGCTGATCACCGCGCTCGGCACCGGCATCGGCACCGGGCCGGTGGAGCGGGGCGGCTTCTCGGCCGACAAGCTGCGCTACCACCGCATCGTCATCATGACCGACGCCGATGTGGACGGCTCGCATATCCGCACCCTGCTGCTGACCTTCTTCTTCCGGCAGATGCCGGAACTGTTGGCCCGCGGCCATCTCTACATCGCCCAGCCGCCGCTCTACCGCGCCAAGCGCGGCCAGGAGGAGCGCTACCTCAAGGACGACCGGGCGCTGGAGGACTACCTGCTCGAGAAGGCGCTGCACGGCGCCAGCCTGCGCTTCGCCGATGGCCGCGAGGCGCGCGAGGACGAGCTGCGCGAGGTGGTCGAGAGCATGCGCCAGATCGCCAGCCGCATCCGGCGGCTGGCCGGCAGCCAGCCGGTGGAGCTGATCGAGCAGGCCGCCATCGCCGGCGCCCTGACCACGGATGCCGCCAGCGCGCTGGCCGCCGCCCCCGGCCTGGCGGCGCGCCTCGACACCCTGGCCTTGCCGAATGA
The DNA here is from genome assembly GCF_054073225.1 of Teichococcus aerofrigidensis. Taxonomy (NCBI): domain Bacteria; kingdom Pseudomonadati; phylum Pseudomonadota; class Alphaproteobacteria; order Acetobacterales; family Roseomonadaceae; genus Roseomonas; species Teichococcus aerofrigidensis. The sequence goes on along the minus strand of NZ_JBSXMU010000130.1, from coordinate 2,875 downwards.
ACGCGGCTGGAAGGTCGCCACCGGCGCCGAGGGGCTGGTCATGGGCCGGACTGTGCGCGGTGTCGCGGAGCGGCACCGGCTGGATGCCGTCGCCCTCCGCTCGCCCGAGGCGCGCTGGCTGGCGGAACGGCACGGCGCGCTGGCCAGCGCCTGGAGCCAGCCGGTCAGCCTGGTGCTGGAATCCGGCGCGCCCATCGAGGTGCGCGGCCCCCTGGCCGGGTTGGACCGCATCCTGGCCCAGGGCCGCAAGGGCCTGGCCATCCAGCGCTTCAAGGGACTGGGCGAGATGAATCCGGACCAGCTCTGGAGCACCACCCTCGACCCCGCGGCGCGCACCCTGCTGCAGGTCAGGATCGAGGATGTGGAGGATGCCGAGCAGGTTTTCTCCACCCTGATGGGCGATGTCGTCGAGCCGCGCCGCGAGTTCATCGTCGGCAATGCGCTGAAGGTGGCGAATCTCGACGTGTAGCGAAGTTGTTGTCGCGGTCCAGCAATACCTGCACAAAGTGACTATTGCTCGCACTAAATGGGTGCCAAGTGGTTGATTTTGCTTCTTGGCCTCCGTCCTCTTTAGCACTACCTGGGCATTTTGATTGAGTGTGTTGGAGGGTGTGCGACGCTGCCTTGTGGAGGGGAGGTCGATGACAAACATCCGGGGTGGCGGCGCGGACCTGGATCGTTGGCTGGCGCCGTTCCTTGCGGTGATGGGTCGCAAGACCCGCCGCAGTTGGGCGCCGCTCTACCTGCGGGGCCTGCTTGGACCCGGCGAGCGCAAGAGCCTGCAGCCGATGGCAGCCCGCCTGGGGCTGGGTGGGCATGACCAGTTGCAGCACTTCATCGCCAGCCCAGCCTGGAGCGACGCGCCGCTTTGGTCCGTGCTGGCGCAGCAGGCAGACAGGCTGGTCGGCGGTCCACAAGCCTGGCTGGTGATCGACGACACGGCGCTGCCCAAGAAAGGCACGATGTCGGTCGGCGTGCTGCCGCAGTACTGCGGGCAGCTTGGCAAGCAGGCGAACTGCCAGTCGCTGATGTCGCTCACCCTGGCGCAGGGCGAGGTGCCCGTCCCGGTCGGTCTGCGGCTGTTCCTGCCGGGCAAGTGGACCGATGATCCGTCGCGCTGCGCGCAGGCCGGCGTGCCAGAGGCGGTCATGGCGCCGCGCAGCAAGAGCGAGATCGCGCTGGACGAGGTGGACCGTCTGATAGCGGCAGGCGTGCGGTTCGGCACCGTGTTGGCGGATGCGGGCTACGGCGCGAGTGCCGCGTTCCGACAGGCTCTTGATGCTCGCGGCCTGCGCTGGGCGGTGGGCATCGCGCGCAACCAGAAGGTCTACAGCGCCGCCGTGCAGCTGGTGCCGCCGCCAGGGCGCGCTCGCAAGCCGATCCCCGATGAACAGCCCGTGGCGGCGGAAAAGGTCCTGGCCGACCTCTCCTGGCGCAGCATCGCCTGGCGGCAGGGCACCAAGGGCGCGCTGGCAGCCCGGTTCGCCGCGGTGCGCATCCGGGTCGGTGACGGCGCCGTGTGGGCCAACAACCGGCACCTGCCAGGTGACGAAGCCTGGCTGGTGGGCGAATGGCGCTCCGGCGGCGAGCGGAAGTACTACCTGAGCAACCTTCCCGTCGACACGCCGCTGCGGGCGCTGGCCATGGCGATCAAGGCGCGTTGGGTCTGCGAGCAGGCGCACCAGCAGCTGAAGCAGGAACTCGGCCTGGGGCACTTCGAGGGACGTTCATGGACCGGCCTGCACCGACACGCGCTGATGAGCTGCATCGCCTGCGCCTACCTGCAGCACCTCCGCCTCGCCGCACACCGCCGGACGAGGCGGGGGGAAAATGCGGATTCCGATGCCGGGACCGCCGCCATCACCAAGCCTGCCCGCCGTGCGGCGTGCCATCCTCGACCGCCTGTTCGCGCATCTCGCCATGCCGATCCGATGTCCCAACTGTCGACACAGGTTCTTATCGCCTCAGCTTAAAGTGCCCAGGTAGTGCTAGGCCCCGTTAGCTCTTGATCCAATCGAGTGATGCGGCGAGGCAGAGGACGCTGAGGAAGGATCGGGCGGTCTTCTCGTAGCGCGTGGCGACGGCGCGCCATTCTTTTAGGCGCGCCCATAGGTTCTCCACGCGAGAGCGGTTGCTGTAGATCCAGGTGGGACAGGCGACCGGCGGATCTGTCCGTTTGGGTGGAATGGCTGGCCGGGCGCCCATGGCCCAGATCCGCTCCCGGAAGGCGTCGGAGGCATAGCCGCGGTCGCCGACGATCCAGCCCGGCACATCCGGCAGACAGTCGAGCAGGCCAGGTGCGAGCGGCAGTTCGTGGGCCTGACCGGGCGCGAGAGCGAAGGCGATGGCCCGCCCGCGCCCGTCAGCAATCACGCAAGCCTTGGTGCCATAGCCGCCGCGAGATCGGCCAAGTGCTTCGCGTAAATCTCGCTCCTTGCCATTGACCCCCTTTTTTCCGCACCCGCCGCCTTGTGGTGAGCCCGGATGGTAGTGCCGTCGAGAAAGGTCATGCCGAGCGCCACGCCGCGCTGCTGGACCAATTCCAACAGGCGCTCCCAGACGCCTGCCTTGGCCCAGCGAATGAAGAGTTGTGCGGCCAGCCACCAGGGTCCGAGATCAGCGGGAATGCTGCGCCACTTGGCGCCGTTCTGGCAGCGCCAGATGATCGCTTCCATCGTGCGCCGCAGGTGGTGATGCTGCGTCTTGCGGTGTGGACGGCAGGCCTCGATCAATGGCTCCAGCACCACCCACTGCGCATCCGTCAGCACCATCCGCATCACCTCTCCACTGCTCCTGCAGCAGATGGGTTAATGGTCAGGCGCTAAGTGCCCGTTTGAGAATGGTCATGGATGGGCGATGCGCCTGATGAGGAGCG
>NZ_JBSXMU010000129.1:0-8431 GCF_054073225.1 Teichococcus aerofrigidensis | reverse complement strand
CCCCCCGGGCCGCCGCCCCCGGCCCGCCGCCCCGCCGCCCCGCCCCCCCGCCCCGCGACCAGGAAAGCCTTCAGACTGGCCCTGACCGGCCGGAGATGGAACCGATGCCAAGCAGCACGACCGCAGATTCCTATGGGGCCAGCGTCCAGGGCGCACCCAGCCTGCACACCCGCATCTCCTGGGGAGCCGTTTTCGCCGGCACCGTGATCGCCATCTCGGTGGGCGCGACCCTCAATATCCTGGGCGCCGCCATTGGCGCCAACCTGGTGGACACCACCCAGCAGACGACGCCCGAAGCCAGCAGCTTCGGCATCGGCGGTGGCATCTGGCTGCTGCTCTCCAACCTGATCGGCCTCGGCCTCGGCGCCTATGCGGCGGCGCGCCTTTCCGGCACCGCCGACGGCACGGACGGCACGCTGCACGGCCTGGCCACCTGGGGAACCACCACCCTGCTCACCGCCCTCGTGCTGGGCAGCGTCGCGGGCAGCGCCATCTCCACCGTGGGCAGCGGCGTCAGCAGCATCGTCGGCGGCGCGGCGCGCGGGGCGGGCAACCTGGCCTCCGCCGCCGGCAGCGAGGTTTCCGAGCGCACCGGCAATGACACGCTGCAATCCGCCGCGCAGCAGGTGATCGACCGCGCGCGCAACGCCCTCACCGCCACCGGCGGCGACCCGGCACAGATGAACAGTGACCAGCGCAAGGCCGAGATCGGCCGACTGGTGGGCCAGCGCCTGACGGATGGCCAGCTGCCCCAGCAGGACCGCGACCGCCTGGTGAACCTGGTGGCCGCCGAGGCGGGCGTCAGCCCCGACGAGGCGCGGGCTCGCATCCAGCAGGCCGAGCAGCAGGCGCAGCAGACTCTGGAGCAGGCGGAGCGGCAGGCCCGCGAGGCGGCCGATGCCGCGGCCCGCGCGGCCTCCCTCGCCGCCTACTTCGCCTTCGGCACCCTGCTGCTGGGCGCCATCGTCGCCATCCTGGGCGCACGCGCCGGAACCCGCGCCACCTATGCCGACCGCCCTTTGGCCCGCAGCGCCTATCGTTGATCGAACCTGAGAGGAACAGCATCATCATGAACAGCGACCGTATCGAAGGCACCACCCGCGACGTCACCGGCCGCGTGCAGGAAGGCTTCGGCAAGCTGACCGGCGACGAGCAGCACCAGGCCGAGGGGCTGGCCAAGCAGGTCGCCGGCCGCGCCCAGGAAGCCTATGGCGAGGCCAAGGACTATGCCCAGCATGCCGGGGAGCGGGTGGTCCGCGTGGTGGAGCAGCAGCCGGTGACCTCGCTGCTGATCGTCGGCGCCATCGGCTACGTGCTGGGCCTGTTGACGTCCCGCCGCTGGGACTGAACCGGCCGCCGGACCGGATTGCACCCGGTCAGGGCGCGGAACCGCAAGGCCGGTTCCGCGCCCGCCGCGTTTCAGGGGGCCCGCGTCTCAGGAGACCGGGCCGGTCTCCGCCTCCAGCGCCTGCCTGGCCTCCGCCATGGCCTTCAGGCCCGCCTCGGTCATCTTCGGGTAATGCGGATCGATGCCCTCGAGCGCCTCGATCATGGCCTCGACGACGATCAGCCGGGTCATCCACTTCTGGTCCGCCGGCACCACATACCAGGGCGCGTGCGGCGCGGCGGTGGCGCGGATCGCCGCCTCATAAGCCTCCTGATAGGCCGTCCAGTGCCGCCGCTCGGCGATGTCTGAAGGCTCCAGCTTCCAGTTCTTCTCGGGCTCGCGGATGCGGTCGAGGAAGCGCCGGCGCTGCTCCTCCGGGCTCAGGTGCAGGAAGAACTTCAGAACCACCATGCCCTGCCGCGCGAGATAGCGCTCATAGGCGGCGATATCCTCCAGCCGCTGGTCCCAGATCTCCGGCGAGACCACCTCGGGCGGCAGCTTCTGCCGCTCCAGGATGGAGGGATGCAGCCGCACCACCAGCACCTCCTCATACCAGGAGCGGTTGTGGATGCCGATCATCCCGCGACTCGGCAGGCGCAGCACATGACGGCGCATGAAGTCCATGTCGAGTTCGACCGGCCCCGGCGCCTTGAAGGCATGGACCTGACAGCCCTGCGGATTGAGGCCGGTGAACACGTGCTTGATGGCCCCGTCCTTGCCCGCGGCGTCCATCGCCTGGAACATGACGAAGACCGCGTGGCGGTCCTGGGCGTAGAGCCGATCCTGCAGCTCCGAGAGGCGGGCCACGCCTTCCTGCAGCAGCTTCTTGGCATCGCCGCGATTCAGGTCGTCGGTCTTGTGTCGGGTCGGGTGGTCGGCCAGCCGGAAGTCCTTGCCGTGCTCGACGCGGCAGGCGGCGGTAAGGCGTTGGGCGATGTCGCGGGGCATGGGGCGTCCTTCTTCTGCACGGCGCGCGCCCTCCCGCCGCCTCCGCGCGCGGGGTCGCCGCCGGAAGGCTAGCGCGACGATCCCCCGCCGGGTTGCCGCCGCGCCCCGGGGGGTGGTTCAGGGAAGCACGACGATGGTGACGCTGCGCGCCTCGCGGTTGGGCGTGCGGGTGGCGAAGCCCGGGTTGCGCGCCTCGGCGCGGATGCGGTCCCGTTCGATGCCATGCTCGACGGAGAGCATCTCCGAGATCTCTCGCGCCCGCTGTGCCGCGAGCTGGGTGCTGGTGGCCTGCCCCCCTTCCCGCACCGCATGTCCGAGGACGCAGAGGTTGCGGGCCGGATTCTCCCGGGCCAGGGCGGCGGCGGCCGCCACCGGGGTGCGGGCGGCCTCGCCCGGCCGGGCGCTGCGGGGCGCGAAGGGCACCTCGAAGACATCGTCCTCCAGCTTCTCTGCGCCGACGCAGTTGAACTCGCGCGGCTGCGCCAGCGCGGCGGAACTGGCGGCCAGGGCCAGCAGCAGGGCCGGCAGCAGAAGAGGCATCATGTCGGGGCCAGGACTCCGGACTGGGCCAGGCGCCGCAGCAGCGCGGCGGCCTCCACGGCGGGATGGGCCGAACGCAACTCGGTCTCGGTACTGTCCGGGCGGCTCAGCAGCCAGTTCGCCGCCTCGGCCTCGGCAGGGGCGAGCGTCACCGCCCCGCCCGGCGCCTTCAGCACCCATTCGGCGCCGCGCCGCACCGCCTTGGCCCCCGGCACCAGCACGCGGAAGGCCGCGCCCTCGGCCTCGGCACCCCCTCCGGCGGGGCCGGCACCGGCCGCCGCCGGGGCGATGCCGCGCGCCGCCAGCAGGTCGTTGCCGCCCCGGCGATGGCGGTAGTCGGCGACGAACTTCGCCAGCACCTCCATCACCTTCGGGTCGCGCGTCAGCTCCGACAGGCGCTGGCCCAGCTGCGCGGCACGGCTGGTGAGGGCGAACCTCGCCGCCGCGCTGCCGTCCTGCCGCGGCAGGGGCTGGCGGAAGGCGGGCTCGTACAGCACCCGCTCCAGCAGCATGTTCATCAGGTCCATCCCCAGCGGCGCACTGACGCCATAGGCGATGTGGACCGAGCTCGGCGCCTCGGCCAGGGCGTCATGGTACCAGCCGCGCGGCAGGTAGAGCAGGTCGCCGGCCTTCACCGTCACCTTGCCGCGCAGCCTCCCCTTGGCCTGGTCGTGATGCGCCTGGCCCAGGCTGCGGAAGGCGGGATGGGCGATCGGCCATTCGGCCCGCCCCTCCCAGATGTTCCAACTCTTCTCGCCCTCGACCTGGACGGCCCAGACGTCATGCGTGTCGAAATGGGAGGGGAAGGCCTTATGGCTCTGCCAGGAGATGTAGACATTGGCCTGGGCCTTGCCGAGCCCGGCCTCCTCCAGCGCGTCCGAGACGGCGGCGAGGCCCGGCGTCAGGCTGTCCACGTCGTTCATCACGATCGAGGCGCCGCGCCCGACCCATTGCGCCACCATCCGCGCATCCGGCTGCTGCACCGGGGTGTTGTCCCGCCCGGTGGCGCGGACGCAGTACTGCTCGGGCGGCACCGGCGTGCCGTCCAGCACCAGCTTGAGCGACTGGCTGGACCAGATGTGCGTCTGGTCCAGCAGGCGGTTGATCTGCCGCCAGGACAGCACCGCGGCGAACTTGGCGGCACCGCCCTGAACGTGCAGCGGCTGCTTGTCATAATACTCGCCGAAGAACTGCTCCGGCGTGATCGGGGCGAGGAGATCGGCGAGCGTCAGGGTCATGGCCGCAGGTTAACCCTGGAAGGGCGGCGGCGGCCAGGGGGGTCGAGGAGGGGTCCGGCTCCCCCTGACATCTCCTCTCCGACCGCCCATCGACGCCAAAGAATCATGCAGCCTGCCAAGAAAAGCGGCACGCCATGCCTTGAACCGGATAGCCCGGCGGCCGATCCTGCCAGAAGGGCTGAAACCGAGCGAAGGAGGCGAAGGGCATGCCGGAAGGCGATATCCACGGTGGCGGGGTACGCGTCGAGCTGCTGCGCGCGGCTGTCGAGGCCCTGCACCGACACGCGCCCGACCTCCCCCCGGCGGCCACCGAACTGCTGCACCGGCTGAGCGAGGCCCTGCCCACCGCGGAGCTGGCGGCCGAGCCGCCGGAACGGCTGGCCCGGGCCGCCGCCAGCCTTTTCGCCCATGCCGCCGAGCGGCAGCCCGGCAGCGCCAAGGTGCGGCTCCTGCCGCCGGGGCCCGGGCGGGGCGCCGTGGCGGTGGCCGAGATCGCCACCGAGGACATGCCCTTCCTGGTCGACAGCGTCCTGGCGGCCCTGGCGCTCTCCGGCCGCACGCCGCACCGGCTCCTGCATCCGGTGCTGCGCGTCCGGCGCGACGCGGCCGGGCGGCTGCTCGAATTCGCCCCCGAAGGCACCGCCGAAAGCCTGATGCATATCGAGATCGCCCCCGGCCAGGCGCGCCAGATCGGCGGCGGCGAGCCGCCGCGGGAGGGCTGGGCGGCCACCGAGGCGGCGCTGAACCGCGCCCTGACCGAGGTCCGGCTGGCGGTGCGGGACTTCCCCGCCGTGCTGGAGCGGCTCCGCCAGGCCGGCGGGGAGATCGGCGCCGGCGGCGATGCGGGCGCCGATATCGAGGCCGGCCGCGCCTTCCTCGCCTGGCTCGCGGAGGACAACTTCGTCTTTCTCGGCCACCGGCTGATCCGCTTCGGCCGTGACGGCGCGCCGGACATGGCGGAGGATCACCTGGGCCTGCTGCGCGACGAGAGCCTGCCGGTCTTCGATGCGCTGCGCGACCTCGCCGCCGTGCCGCCCGCCGTGCGCGCCTCGCTGCGGGAAGGCGCGCCGCTGGCCATCGCCAAGGCCAATATGCGCGCCCGCGTGCATCGCCCGCAGCATGCCGACGTGATCGCCACCAAGGTCTTCGGCCCCGGCGGCGAGGTCGCCGGGGTGCGGCTCTTCCTCGGCCTCTTCGCCGCCTCGGCGTATAATCGCAACCCGCGCAGCATTCCCTGGCTCGCCTCCAAGGTGGAGCGCATCCTGGCCATGGCGGGGGTGCAGCCCGACAGCCATGACGGCCGCGCGCTGCGCAACATCCTCGACACCTGGCCGCGCGACGAGCTGTTCCAGGCCGACGACGCCTCGGTCCTGGCCGGCGCCCACCGGGCGCTCGACCTGTTCATCCGCCCGCGCCCGGCGCTGTCGATCCGCCGCGACCCCTTCGAGCGCTTCATCTCGGCCATCGCCTGGCTGCCGCGCGACACCTTCGACACCCGCCTGCGCGAGAAGGTCGGCGGCATCATCGCCCGCGCCTTCGGCGGCCGCCTCTCCGCCTTCCACATCGCGCTCGGCGACACGCCGCTGGCACGGGTGCACTACATCATCGGCACGGTGCCGGGCGCCGTGGCCGAGGTGGAGGACACGGCGCTGGAGGCGGCCGTCGCCCAGGCCGCCCGCTCCTTCGCCGACCGGCTGGGCGAGGCGCTGACCGCCGAGCGCGGCGAGGCCGCCGCCGCCGAGGCCGTGGCCCGCTGGGGCGAGGCCTTCCCCGATGCCTATGCCGACCTCCACAGCGCCGAAACCGCGCTGGCCGACCTGCGGCTGGTGGAGGCGGCCACAGCGACCGGCCGCCCGGCGGCGCGGATCGAGCGACGCCCCGGCACCGGCCGGCGCAGCCTGGTGCTCCGCCTGGCCCATCCCGGCGGGCCGGTTCCGCTGGCCGATGTGCTGCCGGTCTTCGAGAGCCTGGACCTGCGCGCCATCGAGGAATGGCCCTTCCACCTGCGCGAGGGCGAGACGACCCGCGCCGTGCTGCATGTCTTCAACCTGGAGACCGGCGGCGAGCTCGACGAGGAGCGCTTCCCGCTCCTGCTGGAGGCGCTGGAGGCGCTGCAGTCCGGCCGGGCGGAAGTGGACGGCTTCAACCGGCTGGTGCCGCGGGCCGGCCTGGCCTGGCGCGAGGCCTGGCTGCTGCGCGCCCTGTTCCGCTGGCTGAAGCAGCTCGGCTTCACCTTCGCGCAAGGCTCGGTCGAGGCGGCGCTGGCCGCCACGCCGCAGGCCGCGCGGCTGCTGATCGACCTGTTCCATGCCCGCTTCGACCCTGCCCCGGAGGGCGACCGCGCGGCGGCCGAGGACCGCGCCGAGGCCGCCTGGGCGGCGCTGATGGAGACGATCGAGGACCCGGATGCCGACCGCATCCTCTCGCGCCTGCGCACCGCCCTCGAGGCCGTGCTGCGGACCAACTTCTATCAGGACAAGCCCTATCTGGCGCTGAAGATCGACAGCGCGAAGGGCGGCGAGATGCCGGCGCCGCGCCCCTGGCGCGAGATCTTCGTGCACGCCCCGCACATGGAGGGCTGCCATCTGCGCGCCGGTCCGGTGGCGCGCGGCGGCATCCGCTGGTCCGACCGCCGCGAGGATTTCCGCACCGAGATCCTGGGGCTGATGAAGGCGCAGCGGCTCAAGAACGTCGTCATCGTGCCGACCGGCGCCAAGGGCGGCTTCGTGCTGAAGGGCACCGTGCCGCCGGCCAGCGACCGCGAGGCCTTCATGGCCACCGGCATCGCCGCCTACCGGACGCTGATCCGCGCCATGCTGGACGTGACCGACAACCTGAAGGGCGAGGCCGTGGTGCCGCCGCCCCTGGTGGTCCGCCGCGATGGCGACGACCCCTATATCGTCGCCGCCGCCGACAAGGGCACGGCGACCTTCAGCGACATCGCCAACGGGCTGGCGCAGGAATACGGCTTCTGGCTGGACGACGCCTTCGCCTCCGGCGGCAGCCAGGGCTACGACCACAAGGCCATGGGCATCACCGCCAAGGGCGCCTGGGTGATGATCGGGCGGCACTTCGCCGAGATGGGCCACGACATCCAGGCCGAGCCCTTCAGCATGGTGGGCGTCGGCGACATGTCGGGCGACGTCTTCGGCAACGGGCTGCTGGTGTCCCGCAAGACCCGGCTGCTGGCGGCCTTCGACCACCGCCACATCTTCATCGACCCCGACCCGGACCCGGAACGCTCCTATGCCGAGCGCGCCCGGCTCTTCGCCCTGCCGCGCTCCTCCTGGGCGGATTACGATGTCCGGCTGGTCAGCGAAGGGGGCGGCGTCTATCCGCGCAACGCTCGCTCCATCCCCCTCTCCGCGCAGGCGCGCGCCCTGCTCGGCATCGCGCAGGAGAAGCCCGATCCGGCGACGGTGATGAAGGCGATCCTGCGGGCGAAGGTGGACCTGCTCTACTTCGGCGGCATCGGCACCTACATCAAGGCCGCCTCCGAGAGCCAGGCCGAGGCCGGCGACCGCGCCAACGACGCCATCCGCGTCGACGGGCGCGAGGTGCGCGCCCGGGTCATCGGCGAGGGCGCCAATCTCGGCGTCACCCAGGCCGGGCGCATCGAGGCGGCGCGGCACGGGGCGGAGGGCCATGGCGTGCGCCTCAACACCGACGCGCTCGACAATTCCGCCGGCGTCTCGACCTCGGATCACGAGGTGAACATCAAGATCCTGCTGTCGGACGCCATCGCCGCCGGGGCGCTGACGCTGCGCCAGCGCGACGAGTTGCTGCGCCGCATGACCGACGAGGTCGGCGCCCTGGTGCTGCGCGACAACACCGAGCAGTCGCTCGCCATCTCGCTGGAGGCGGCGGCGGGGGCGGAGGCGCTGCCGGCGCATGCGGCGCTGATGGCGCGGCTGGAGGGCATCGGCCTGCTGGACCGCGCCGTGGCCGGCCTGCCGGACGCCGCGGCCCTGGCCGATCGCATCGCCGCCGGCCAGCCGCTTACCCGGCCGGAACTGTCCGCGCTGCTCCCCTTCGCCAAGCTGTGGCTGGCCGAGGCGATCGAGGCCGGCGACCTGCCGGACGATCCGGCCCTGCTGCCGCTGCTGGAGGAGTATTTCCCCACCGAGCTGCGGCGCGACTTCGCCCCCTTCATCGCCCGCCACCGGCTGCGGCGCGAATTGCTGGCGACCATCCTGGCCAATGCCGTGGCCAACCGCCTGGGCCCGGCCGAGCTGGCCCGCCTCGCCGCGGGCAGCGAGCCCGGCAGCGTCGCCCGCGCCGCCATCCTGGCCGACCGGCTGTTCGGGCTGGAGGAGGC
>NZ_JBSXMU010000128.1:0-8483 GCF_054073225.1 Teichococcus aerofrigidensis | reverse complement strand
GGCCAGGGCCGCGCCGCCGCCCGCGCAGCCCTGGCCCGGCCCCTGGGCGGCGGGCGGCTGCGCTTCGCCGGGGAGGCCTGCCACCCGCGTCTCGCCGCCACGGTGGCGGGGGCCTGGGAAAGCGGTCACATTGCCGCGTGGGCCGCTCTGCAACCGGAGGACGTCCGATTCAAGCCTTAACAATCCCTGCCATGCAGCGTATCTGCTACGCTTGATGACAGCACAGGCGGAACAGGCGGGCTTCGACCGTCAGGACGAGACGCTGCGGCTGCGCGGTCCGCTGACGACGCAGCGTGTCGGCCCGCTCTGGCGGGAGGTGCTGCGCGCCGCGCCCGGCGCCCGCCGGCTCGACCTCTCGGCGGTCACCGCGCTGGACACCACCGGCGCCACCCTGGTCCTGGCCGGCGCCTCCGCCGCCTCGAAGGCCGACCCCGTGCCGATCGAGGGGGCAAGCGAATCGGTAGGCGCGGTGCTGGAGCGTGCGCGGGCCGCCCTGGCGGCGCCCCGCCCGGCCGCGGCGCCCGGCGGCCTGTCCTTCGTCGCCGCCACCGGCGCCTGGGGCGTCGGCCTGTGGCACCGCTTCTGGGAATCCACCGGCTTCCTGGGTGAGACGGTGGTGATGGCGCTCGCCGCCCTGCCGCATCCGCGCCGCATGCGCCCGGCCGATCTGTTGCGCCATCTGGACGAGGCGGGGCTGCGCGCCTTCCCGCTCACCGTGCTGCTCGGCACGCTGATCGGCGTCATCCTGGCCTTCCAGTCCTCCATCCCCATGCGCCAGTTCGGCGCCGAGATCTTCATCCCGCCCCTGGTCGGCATCTCCCTGGTCCGCGAGCTGGGGCCGCTGATCGCCGCCGTCATCCTCTCCGGCCGCACCGGCTCGGCCTATGCGGCCGAGCTCGGCACCATGACGGTGAACGAGGAGATCGACGCGCTGCGCATCATGGGCGTCGATCCCATGGCCATGCTGGTGCTGCCCCGCCTGCTGGCCGCCATGCTGGTGATGCCGGTGCTGACCCTGGTGATGAACCTCTCGGGCCTCGCCGGCATGACCGCGGTGATGATCGCCCTCGGCTTCCCGACGGCGCTGGTGCTGAACCAGCTGGAGCAGTGGCTGACGCTCGGCAGCCTCATCGGCGGGCTCGGCAAGTCGGTGCTCTTCGGCCTGGCCATCGCCATGATCGGCTGTCGCGCCGGGCTCTCGGCCGGGCGGGGGCCGCGCGCGGTGGGCGATGCCGCCACGGCGGCCGTGGTCGGCGGCATCGTCGCCACCGTCGTGCTGGACGGGCTCTGCGCCGTGCTCTTCTTCCGGCTGGGCTGGTGATGGACGGCTCCGCCTCCGACATCCACCGCGTCGAGGTGCGCGACCCCGTGGTCGAGGCGCGGGGCGTCGCCATGGCCTTCGGCAGCAACACCCTGTTCCGGGACGTGACCTTCCAGGTCGGGCGGGGCGAGGTCTTCGTCATCCTGGGCGGCTCCGGCTGCGGCAAGTCCACCCTGCTGAAGCTGCTGATCGGCCTCTATCCGCCGACCGCGGGCGAGATCCGCATCCTGGGCGAGGATCTCGGGGCGGCCGACGGCCGGGCGCGGCGGGCGCTGCTGTCCCGGCTCGGGGTGATGTGGCAATCGGGCGCGCTCTTCGGCTCGATGACCCTGCTGGAGAACGTCATGCTGCCGCTGGAGGAGCACACCCGCCTGCCGCCGGCGGCGCGCGAGCAGGTGGCGCGGGTCAAGCTCGGCCTCGTCGGCCTGTCGGATGCCGCCGACCGCCTGCCGGCCGAGATCTCCGGCGGCATGGCGAAGCGCGCCGGCATCGCCCGCGCCATGGCGCTCGACCCGCCGCTGCTCTTCCTCGACGAGCCCTCCGCCGGGCTCGACCCCATCACCTCCGCCGGGCTCGACCAGCTGATCCGCGACCTGGCACGCGACCTCGGCACCACCTTCGTCGTGGTGACGCACGAGTTGCAGAGCATTCTGGCCATCGGAGATCGCTGCATCATGCTGGACAAGCAGGCCAAGGGCATGATCGCCGAGGGCGACCCGCGCGAGCTGCGCGACCACGCGACGCATCCCACCGTGCGCGCCTTCTTCCGCCGGGAGGCGGCCTGAGCCATGGCGACATCCCGCAGCCTCTATGTCCGCGTCGGCGCGTTGATCCTCGCCGGCCTGGTGCTGGGCCTGGGCTTCGTGCTCTTCCTGACCGGCGGCGGTTTCGGGCGGCAGAACCTGGTGTTCGAGACCTATATCCAGGAAAGCGTCACCGGCCTCGAGGTCGGCGCGCCCGTGCGCTACCGCGGCGTGCAGATCGGCCAGGTGAGCGAGATCGGCCTGGTGAACGCCGAGTATCTGCCGACCAGCCGCAACGAGGCGATGGAGGCCTTCCAGCAGGTCCTGGTGCGGATGGCGCTGGACCCGAAGCGGGCGACCCTGGACAACGTCGAGGATGCGCTGCAGGCGGTGCGGAACGGATTGCGCGCGCGCCTCTCGAGCCAGGGCATCACCGGCGTCAACTATATCGAGCTCGACTTCGTCAATCCCGAGCGCTTTCCCGACCGGCCGCTGCCCTGGCGGCCCTCCTTTCCGGTGATCCCCGCCATGCCCTCCACCGTGGCGCAGGTGCAGAACCTGGCCGAGACGGTGCTGAGCCGCATCCAGCAGGCGCCGTTGGAGCAGCTGCTGACCGATGTCAGCGCCATCGTCAGCAGCGCCCGCACGCAGATCAGCGATGGCGACCTGGCGCGCATCCTGCACGAGACGGCCGACACCGTGAGCAGCCTGCGCGTCATGCTGAACGCGACCGATCTTCCCGGCCTGGTGGCCGAGCTGCGCGGCGCCGCCGGCGACCTTCGCGCCTTGGCCGGCGGCCCGGAGACCAAGGCGGCGCTGAACAACGCCGCCGCGGCGGCCGATGAGCTGCGCCGCTCGATGAGCCGGTTGCCGACGGTGATCACGGCACTGGAGCAGACGGCGCGCTCCGCCCGCAACACGACGCAGGACGCGAACGCCGATCTCGGGCCGCTGCTGCGCGATCTCCGGGCGGTGGTGAGCAATCTGCGCGACACGACCGAGACCCTGCGCCGCGCCCCCGGCGCCGCGCTCTTCGGCGCCCCGCCGCCACCGCCCAGCCGCTGACACGTCTCCAGCGCCAGACGAACGAGGGGAAGCCCCGCATGAACCGCCGCCACCTGCTCCTGCTGGCCCTGCCGGCCCTGGCCGCTTGCTCGGTGCTGCCGGACCGGCCCTATGTCGAGACCTTGCGCTTCCCGCTGGACCCGGTCCGCCCGGGAGGCCCCGCCGCGCCGCGCCGCCGCCGGGTCCTGCTGGTGCGGCTGATGCGCGCGGCACCCGGGCAGGACGTGCGCGGCCTGCGGAGCCGGCGGGAGGACGGCACGGAAGCGGTGGATTTCTACGCCGAATGGAGCGCGCCGCCGGTGGAGCTGGCGGAGGAGGCGACGCGCCGCTGGCTGGCGCGCTCGGGCCTGTTCGCCGCCGTGCTGGCGCCGGGCAGCCGGGTGCGGGCGGATCTGATCCTGGAGAGCGAGCTGACCACGCTGATCGCCGATCTGGGCGCCGGCGAGGCGCGGGCGGGCATCTCCGGCGTGCTCAGCCAGGACGGGGGCAATGCGCCCCGGCTGCTGGCGCAGATCTCGGCGCGGGGCCGGGCGCCGCTGCCGGCCGGGCGGCCGCTGCCGCCCGAGGCGCTGGCCCAGGCGATGACGATGGCGATGGCCGATGCCCTGACGCAGCTGGAGCGCAGGCTCGCCCGCTACGCCTGACACCCCCGGCGCTTAACCCTCCGGCAACCTGCCGTCCGATAGTCTCGAAAAGGAGAATTCGCGGCGGAGAAGGTGCTCCACATGAGACGGTTCCACAGCCGGCCCCTGCAGGGCGGCGGTGCCTGATGGCCGAGGGCGATAGCTGGGACGAGGTCTGGCAGGCCTATGACGTGGGTCGGGCCACCCTTGCGGCGCCGCGGCTCAGCGACGCCGCGATCCTCGACCTGCTCGGGCCCTCCGACGCCGATGTGCTGGAGGCCGACGAGGCGCTGGCCCGGCGGATGAGCGTGACGGGCCCGCCGCCGGCGGCGCATCCCGGCCTCAGGCTGGGCTGCTGGCTGATGCTGTTGCTCGGCGCCATGGGACTGGGCGTGCTGGCCGCGCCGCGCCTGGAGCCGGCGCTGGCCATCGCGCAGCTCTGGTTGCGGCCCGATGTCGGCACCCTGCTGGAGACGCTGCAGGCGAGCCCCGGCCAGTTCGCGGCCAGGCCGATGCCCGCCATCGCCGCCAGCCGCCCCGGCGGCGCCGGCCGCTACCTGGACATGCTGGCGCAGGATCTGCGCAGCGGCTGGAGCGATCCGGAGGCGATGCGGCGCCTGATCGTGGCGCGGCAGTCCGGCCCCGGCTGGCTGCGCGATCCCGCCCTGCCGGCCCTGGAGCGGATCCACAGCATCGCCGCCACCGGCTGGTCGAGCGTGCGGCTGGAGATCGGGCCGGCGAACGGGCGGGGCGGCCTCAGCCTGGATCTGGACCGGCGGGCGGGCGCGTGGCAGGTCGCGCGCTTCGCCCTGCTCGACTCCCGCCCCTGAAGCCTGCCTCCGGGTCCCGCCTTCAGAAGCGGTAGCGGACCGAGGCGCCGACGATCCAGGGATCGAGATCGGCGCGGGCGCTGATGGCGCCGCTGTTCACCGCCACGTCCGGGCGGAGGAACAGCTTCTTGACGTCGAGGTTCACGCCCCAGTTCGGCGTGATCTCGTAATCCACGCCGGCATTCAGCGCCCAGCCCCAGGCGTTCTTCACATCCACCTTGCTCACCGGCGGCGTGCGGCCGCCGCCCTCGCCGTAGAAGACGGTGTAGTTGATGCCGGCGCCGACATAGGGGCTCAGGCGGGATTGCGGCAGCGGGTGGAACTGCAGGGTGAGCGTCGGCGGCAGGGCCCAGACGCGGCCGAGATCGACATCGCCGATCGCCGAGCCGCGCACCTCGACGTCATGCCGCGTCGTCGCCGCGATCAGGTTGAGGGAGAGGTGGGGCGTGGCGAAGTAGGTGAAGTCGAGCTGCGGGGTCGCGGTGTCGGACGCCTGCGGCTTGCCGCCGATGGCATCCACACGGCCGCCCTTCTCCGGCAGCACGCCGATCACGCCGAAGCCCAGCACCATGTCGCCGGCCCGCTTGCCGCGCACCGCGTCCTGCGCCAGCGCGGGCCCCGCCAGCAGCGCCGAGCCCATGACCACCGCGGCCAGGGCCGCCCCCATCCTCTTCGTCACGTCCGTAACCTTCATCCCATCGGGCGGCGAGAGCGCCGCGCGAGGGGAGGCTTAGGCCCGGCCGCCGGGCGCCGCCTTGATCTGAATCCGGGCGGCGCGATTCCGGCGCGGGAGACGCATCCGGGGTGCTATTCGGGCTTGATGCCGGCGGTCTGGATGACCTCGCGCCAGCGCGCGATCTCGGCCTCCTGGAAGCGGCGGAACTCGGCCGGCGTGCTGCCGACGACGGTGAAGCCGATCTGCTCCAGGCGCGGCTTCACCTCCGGGTGGTTCAGGGCCTCTGCCATGGCGGCGTGCAGCCTCTCCTGCACGGGCGCGGGCAGGCCGGCCGGCGCCATCACCGCCTGCCAGGAGGTGACGACGAAGTCCTGCAGCCCGGCCTCGGCCGAGCTCGGCACATCCGGCAGGATCGGGTGGCGCCGCGCATCCGTCACCATCAGGGCGCGCAGCCGGCCGCCCTGGATATGGCCGGCCACCGTGCCGAGGTTCTGGAAGGACATCTGCACATTGCCCGCGATCAGGTCGGTCGCCGCCGCCGCGCCGCCGCGATAGGGCACATGCGCGACATCGACGCCCATGCGCTGCTTGAACAGCTCGGTGGTCATCTGGTCGGAGGAGCCGACGCCGCTCGTCGAGTAGGAGGCGCGCTGCGTCTTCAGCCAGGCGACCAGCTCGGCGACGGTCTTCGCCGGCACCTTCTCCGGATTGACCACCAGCACGTTGGGCGTGGTGACGGCCAGCGTCACCGGCGCGAATTCCTTCACCGGATCATAGCCCAGATCCGGCCGCAGCGCGGCGTTGATGGCGAAGACACCGATCGAGCCGCAGAGCAGGGTGTGGCCGTCCGGCTCGGCGCGGGCCAGCAGCCGGCCGGCGATCTCGCCATTCGCCCCGGCCCGGTTCTCCACCACCACCGGCTGGCCGATGGTCTGGCTCATGCGGTTGGCGATGGCGCGGGCCACGATGTCGCTCGGCCCGCCGGCGACGAAGGGCACCAGGATGGTCAGCGGGCGGTTCGGCCAGGCGGCCTGCGCCCGGGCGGCGGACATGGCGGGCAGGGACAGCAGGGGCGTCGCGGCCAGGAGGCCGGTGAGGTCGCGGCGGAGCATCGGGTCGTTCCTCGGCGGTTCTTGCTTATGGAGGTACGATGACACGATCGCGCCCGGGCGCGCCAGGGGGGGGCACCCGCCAGCCCGGCCCTGCATGCCCGGCCCTGGCATGCCCGGTCCTGGCATGCCCTGGCCCTGGCAAAGGCGTCTTGCCCGGCGGCTGCGACCTGCGGATAAGCGGGAGGCGTCCCCTCAGCCCGGCAGGAGCCCTGATGACCACCGATCTCGACATCGCGCGCGCGGCCACCCTGCTCCCGATCCAGGAAATCGCCGCGCGGGCCGGGATTCTCGAGACGGCGCTGGAGCCCTACGGGCGGCACAAGGCGAAGATCGGCCTGGATTTCGTCGCCGCGCAGGATGGCCGGCCGGAGGGCGCCCTGGTGCTCGTCACCGGCATCAGCCCGACCCCGGCGGGCGAGGGCAAGACGACGACGACGGTGGGCCTGGGCGATGCGCTGAACAGCCTCGGCACGAAGGCGATGATCGCGCTGCGCGAGCCCTCCCTCGGCCCCTGCTTCGGGGTGAAGGGGGGCGCCACCGGCGGCGGCCATGCCCAGGTCCTGCCGATGGAGGAGATCAACCTCCACTTCACCGGCGACTTCCACGCCATCACCGCCGCCAACAACCTGCTGGCCGCGATGGTGGACAACCACCTCTACTGGGGCAACGAGCTCGGCCTCGATGCGCGCCGCATCGCCTGGCGCCGCGCCATCGACATGAACGACCGCGCGCTGCGCGCCATCACCGCCGGCCTCGGCGGCGTGCCGAACGGCTTCCCGCGCGAGGACGGCTTCGACATCACCGTGGCCTCGGAGGTGATGGCGGTGTTCTGCCTCTCGCGCGATCTGGCGGACCTGCAGGACCGGCTCGGCCGCATCATCGTCGGCCAGACGCGGGAGGGGCGGAACGTCACCGCCCGCGACCTGAAGGCCGACGGCGCGATGGCCGCCCTGCTGCGCGACGCCCTGGCGCCCAACCTGGTGCAGACGCTCGCCGGCAGCCCGGCGCTGGTGCATGGCGGGCCCTTCGCCAATATCGCGCATGGCTGCAACAGCGTCATCGCGACGCGGCTGGCGCTCAGGCTCGCCGATGTGGTGGTGACCGAGGCCGGCTTCGGCGCCGATCTGGGCGCCGAGAAGTTCCTCGACATCAAGTGCCGCGCCGCCGGCCTGGCGCCGGCCGCCTGCGTCGTCGTGGCCACCGTGCGGGCGCTGAAGATGCATGGCGGCGTCGCCAAGGCGGCGCTGGGGGCGGAGGACGTGGCCGCCGTCCATCGCGGCATCGCCAACCTGGCGCGGCATGTGCAGAACATGCAGAAGTTCGGCCTGCCGGTGGTGGTGGCGCTGAACCGCTTCACCTCCGACACGGAGGCCGAGATCGCGGCGGTGAAGGCGGCCATGGCGCGGCTCGGCACCGAGGCGATCCTCTGCACCCACTGGTCGGACGGCGCCGCCGGGGCCGAGGCGCTGGCGCGCGCCGTGCAGGGGCTGATCGCCGCCGGAAGCGCGCGGTTCGAGCCGCTCTACAACGACCACATGTCGCTCGCCGGCAAGATCGAGACGGTGGCGCGCGAGATCTACCACGCCGAGCGCGTCGCCATCCCGCCGCCGGTCGCGGCAAAGCTGCGGCGCTTCGAGGAGCAGGGCTTCGGCCATGTGCCGGTCTGCATCGCCAAGACGCAGTACTCCTTCTCGGCCGATCCGACGCAGCTCGGCGCGCCGGAGGGGCATGTGCTGCCGCTGCGGGAGGTGCGGCTCTCGGCCGGGGCGGGCTTCGTCGTCGCCATCGCCGGCGAGATCATGACCATGCCCGGCCTGCCGCGCCGCCCGGCCGCCGAGGGCATCGGCCTGGATGCGCAGGGCCGCATCGAGGGGCTGTTCTGACGCCCCCGCCCGACACCGTCGCGCTGCTGCGCGAGGCCTCGGCGCGCCACGCGGGTGGCGACCTGGCGCGGGCCGAGGCGCTGTACCGCCAGGTGCTGGCGCGCGACCCGCGCGAGGCCAATGCGCTGAACCTGCTCGGCGTGCTGCACCGCCAGCGCGGCGACCTGCCCGGCGCGCTGCGGCTGATCCGCCGGGCGTTGGCGCTGCGGCCGGAGGCGCCGGTCTTCCTC
>NZ_JBSXMU010000127.1:0-8840 GCF_054073225.1 Teichococcus aerofrigidensis | reverse complement strand
CCGCGAAGCGGCGGCGGACCGTGACCTCATCCGCCGGCTCCAGGTCCGGCATGGCGGCGGCGAGGCGGCGGCCATCGGCCAGCGTCACGATCACCTCCGCGGGCTGGCGGGCCGGGAAGGCGGCCGTGGCGGCCGGATCGATCTCGAGCCGGACCAGGGCGATGAGGCGCATCAGCTCGGGCGAGGCCGGCAGGGCGAAGTGTTGCTCCTCCACGGCACCGTGCAGCAGCGCGGCGGCCACGCAGAAGGCGATGCTCATCTTGGCCTGCAGCACGCGTTGGAACGGCCCCTGGCCGTCGCAGCCCGGATAGCGCACCGCCGCCTCCGAGGCGCGGACGATGATGCCGGTGACCGTGGCCGGGTCGAACGCGCCCGCCTCCCGCAGCAGGCGCAGCGCCGCCTGGGCCGGGGTCTGCGCGAAGTTGCACAGCGGCAGCGCCTTGCGGAACACCAGCTCCACCTCGGCCGTGGCGCCGTCGAAGAGCGGCAGCCCGGCCGGCGGCTCGGCGCCGGCGGCGGCGATCAGCCCGGCGGGGCCGTCCAGCGCCATGGCCGATCCCTCCGCCCCGCCTGCCGCCAGGGCGAGCACCACCAGCGCGTTGCGCGCTCCGAAGCCGGGGTGGAAGAACATCTCGTCGCCACTGTCACGCGGCCATTCGTTCAGCCCGCCGGCGATGTTGGCGGCGAGCGAGAGGGCCGAGGCCGCCTGCTCCGGCGCCAGGCCGACCAGCCGCGCCCCCGCCGCCACGGCGGCCAGGGGGCCGGTCCAGCCGGTCGGCCGCCATTGCCGGCTGAAGCGCGGATTGACCAGCACCCGGCCCAGCCGGGCACCGACCTCGTAGCCGACCGCCGCCGCCTCGATGAAGGCGGTGCCGCTCACCCGGCGCTGCTGCGCCAGGGCCAGCAGGGTGGGCAGCACCACCACGCCGAAATGGCTGTTGGCCCCGGCATGCATGTCCTCCCGCACCAGCCCGTGGCCGGCGGCGGCATTGGCAAAGGCGGCGGCGCCCGGGGCGGCGCGGCGGGACAGGCCCAGGATCGTGGCCTCCCCGGGCTCGGCCAGGGCCATGGCCTGCGCGGCGCGGCTGGGCCGGCTGTCGCGCGCCGCGAAGGCGCAGGCCAGGAAATCCAGCAGGCACAGCTCCACCGCCGGCGTGACGCCGCCGGGCAGGCGGGCGGCGAGAAGGTCGCGGGCGAGGCCCGGGGTCAGCGGCGGGCGCATCAGTACATCACCATGCCGGCATCGGCGACGATGGTCGCGCCATGCAGGTAGGAGGCGCGGGGCGAGAGCAGCCAGGCGATGACCTCGCCGATCTCCTCCGGCGTGCCCAGACGGCCGAGGCTGGTCATGCCCTCGATGCGCGTCCGGATCGCCGGGTCGGCCAGCGGCGCGGCGGCGAAGGGCGTGTCGATCATGCCCGGCGCCACGGTGTTCACCGCGATGCCGCGCGGGCCAAGCTCGCGCGCGGCGGATTTGGTCAGGGTGATGACCGCGCCCTTGCTGGTGGCATAGGGGGCGGTGCCGGCCAGCCCGCCGCCGCGAATCCCGGCGACGCTGCCCACGGTGCAGATCCGCGCACCGCGCGCCATCCGCTTCGCCGCCTCGCGCAGGCAGAGGAAGGTGCCGATGACATTGACCTCGTTGACCCGGCGGAAGGTCTCGGCGGTGCTGTCGAAGAAGGAGGTGGTCTCGTAGATGCCGGCGCAGGTGGCGAGCGCGTCGATGCCGCCGAGCGCCGCCTCGGCCTCGGCGATGGCGCGGATCACCGCCGCCTCGTCCGCCACATCCACGCCGATGACGGGCTGGTCCCCGGCGACGGCGCGCGCGGCCTCGGCATTGCGGTCGAGGCAGGCGACGCGCCAGCCCTCGGCGACGAGGCAGCGGACCGTGGCGGCGCCGATGCCGCTGCCGGCGCCGGTGACGATGGCGCGACCGCTCACGCCGCACTCTCCTTCGGCGGCACGTCAAGCCGGACGGCGATGCCCTCCAGCGCCGGCGAGACCGCCGGGTAGCGCCGCATCACGTCCGGGTCGTGGCCGGGGACGATATGCGCCGGGCTCGGCGCCGCGGCGTAGAGCAGCTGCTGGCTCTCCAGCATGTCGGCCACGTTGACGCAGGTGGGGAAGGGCCGGCCCTTCTCCATGTTCTCATAGAAATGCGTGACGTCGGAGGCGAGCACCACCGGCCCGCGCGCCGTGTTGACGCGGACGAACTGCAGCCCCGCCGAATGCCCCGGCGCCGGATGCAGGGTGATGCCGGGTGCCAGATCCACCGGCCCCCTGTACAGCCGCACCCGCTCGGCGAAGTTCAGCCGGACGATGCCGACCACGTCCTCCACCTCGAAGGAATGCCGCAGATGGCCGAAGCGCATGTGCCGGCCGCAGGTGAAGTGCAGCTCATCCTCCTGCAGATGGAACTGCGCGGCGGGAAAGCGGTGGAAATTGCCGACATGGTCGTAGTGCAGATGCGTCAGCACCACGTCGCGCACGCTGTCCACCTCGACATCGAGCAGCCTCAGGCTGCCGATCGGGTCGCGCAGGAGGGTGCGCCCGCGACGGGCCGCCACCTCGGCGGTGAAGCCGGAATCGACGACGATGGTGCGGCCATCGCCGCGGATCAGCCACAGGAAGTAATCCATCGGCATCGGCCCGTCATGCGGATCGCCGCCGATGAAATGCTCGGAGCGCTTCGCCTCGCGCATGGCGTAGCGGAGCGCGAAGACCTCATAGGTCGGTTGCTCGGTCATCCTCTGTCCTCATGCCCCCAGATAGGCTTCGCGCAGGGTCTTGTCGGCCAGCAGCTCGGCGCGCGTGCCGCGCATCACAACCTCGCCGGTGGAGAGCACATAGCCGCGGTCGCAGATCTCGATCGCCTCGATGGCGCGCTGCTCGACGATCAGCACCGTTAGCCCTTCCTCGCGGTTCAGGCGCTGAACGGATTCGAAGATCGTGTCGACGATGGTGGGCGCCAGGCCCATCGAGGGCTCGTCCAGCATCAGCAGCCGCGGGCGCGAGGCGATGCCGCGCCCGATGGCCAGCATCTGCTGCTGCCCGCCCGAGAGCGATCCGGCGAGCTGCTGCCGCCGCTCCGCCAGCACGGGAAACAGCGCGTAGCACCGCTCCAGGCTGCGCCCCGCCTCGCGCCCGTCGCGCAGCGCCGTGGTGCCGAGCTGCAGGTTCTCCTCGACCGTCAGGTCGCCGAACACCTGCCGCCCTTCCGGCACATGCGCGAGGCCGAGATGCGGGCGCCTGGCCGGGGAGAGACGCTCGATCGGCTGACCCTCCAGGCGGATGCTGCCGGCGGCCAGCGGCACGACGCCGGAGATCGCCTTGAACAGCGTGGTCTTGCCGGCGCCGTTCGGGCCGATGACGGCCACCACCTCGCCCGCCGCCACCTCCAGCGACACGTCGCGCAGCGCGACCAGCCCGCCGTACCGGACCTCGATCCCCTCAAGCGCCAGCATGCTCGACCCACCTTTTCCCGAGATAGGCCGAGACCACCTCCGGGTCGCGCACCACCTCCGCCGGCACCCCCATGGCCAGGTTGCGGCCCCGGTCCAGCACGACGAAGCGCGTGGCCAGCCGCACCATGGCGGTCATGGTGTGCTCGATGATCACCACCGTCATGCCCTCGGCGGCGAGGCGCCGGATCTGCCGCATCATCACCTCCACATCGGCGCTGGACAGGCCGGCGAAGCTCTCATCCATCAGGATCAGCTTCGGGTTCGAGGCCAGGGCGCGCGCTAGCTCCATCAGCCGCAGCTCGCGGTTGGTGAGCTGCGAGGCCGGCACCAGCGCGCGGTCGGCGAGGCCGACACGACCCAGCATGGCCCGCGCCGCCTCCAGCGCCGCGCGGTCATCGGCATGCGCGCCGAAGGCGCCGACGACGACATTCTCCAGCAGGGTGAGGCGCGGGAAGGCACGCACCGTCTGGAAGGTGCGGGCGACGCCCAGCGCGCTGACCTCCTGCGGCGCGCGGCCGATCAGCTCCACGCCCTCCAGCTTCGCCGAACCCGTGGCGGCGGCGCGGACGATGCCGTTCAGCACGTTGAACAGCGTCGTCTTGCCGGCGCCGTTCGGGCCGATGATGCCGAGGATCTCGCCGCGCCGCACCTCCAGCGACACGTCGGACAGCGCGTGCAGGCCGCCGAAGCGGACGTCGATGCCGCGCACGACGAGGAGCGGCTCGCCCGGCGCCTCCCTGTACTCGGGATGCGGCACCGCCGCTTCCTCGGACGGCGCGCCGTGGTCGGCCGGGACGCGCCCGCGGGGCGCGAGATGGTCGCGCACCGCCCAGTAGATGCCCTGCGGCCGGAACAGGATGACCGCCATGATGGCCAGGCCGAAGATGACGCCCTGCATGCCCGGCAGGCGGCCGCCGAAGGTGGCGTTCAGCAGCTCGGCCGCCGGCACCAGGATGATGGCGCCGATCAGCGGCCCCCAGGCGGCCCCGAGCCCGCCGAACATGGAGACGATCAGCGCCTGCGCCGAGGCCAGCATGCCGAAGACGGAGAGCGGCGTGACCACCAGCACCGTGGTCGCGTAGAGCCCGCCCGCCAGCCCCGCCATGCCGCCCGAGATGGCGATGGCGATGAGCTTGACGCGCAGGGTCGCGATGCCCGCGCATTGCGCCGCCAGCTCGTTCTGGCGAATGGCGAAGAGCTGCAGCCCGAGCCGCGTCCGCTCGATGCGCAGGCAGATCCAGAGCGCGGCGCCGAGCGCGGCCAGCACGATCAGTGGCATGATGCGGGGGTCGGAGAACTGCATGTAGCGCAGCGGATGCTCCCGCTCCAGCGGCAGCGCCACCTCCGACCAGCCGGCCCAGGTGAAGAGCGGGATCAACGCCAGAGGATAGGCCAGCATGGCCAGGCTGAAGTAATGACCCTTGAGGCGGAAGGTGACGGCGCCGATCAGCAGGCCGAGCGCCGCGCCGACCACCGCCCCGAGCGGGATGCCGATCCAGGGCGTGATGCCGAGATCGTGCGACAGGATGGCGACGGTATAGGCGCCGCCGCCGAAGAAGGCGGCATGGCCGAAGCTGACCAGCCCGGCATAGCCGCCCAGGATGTTCCAGGACAGGCCGAGCATGGCCCAGATGCCGACGAAGCAGACCAGCAGCAGCTCGTAGCCATGGATGGTGAAGGTCACGGCCACGCCGCAGAGCAGCAGCACGGCCAGCGCCGCGAGCTGGCGGCCGGGAGGGCTCAGGAACTGCATCAGGCGCGCTCCACGCTGCGGCCGAACAGGCCCTGCGGCCGGATCAGCAGCACCGCCAGGAAGACGACGAACACCGCCGTGTTCTGCAGCTGCGCCGGCAGCACCAGGGTCGAGAGCTGCTGCACCAGCCCGATGATCAGCCCGCCCAGGAAGGCGCCGCCGACGCTGCCCATGCCGCCCAGCACCACCCCGGCATACATGATGATGACGAAGTCGAAGCCGCTATAGGCCTGGAACGGATAGAAGGTGGCGACGCAGACGCCGGCGATGGCGGTCAGCGCCAGGCCGATGCCGAAGGCGGTGCGGAAGGCGCGGTCGACATTGACGCCCATGTAGAGGGCGGCGATCGGGTTGCTGGCCACGGCGCGCAGCTGCCGCCCGATGCCGGTGCGCGTCATCAGCAGGATGGCGAGCAGCACGGCCGCGACCGCCATCAGCGCCGAGAACGCGCGCGCCTGGTTGATGAAGAGCATGATGTCCCCGCCGAGCAGCTCCAGCGTCCAGGACTGCGTGCCGGCGTCGCTCGGAATCGAGACGGGGGAGGAGCCGAACAGCATCAGCCCACCATTCTGCAGCACCAGCGAGAGGCCGAGCGTCAGGATGAGCTGCCCGGTATGGCCGGCATCGGCGGTGTCCACCGCGCGCGCGCCGGAGACGCGGCTGACCAGCGCCCAGTGCGTCAGCGCGCCCAGGCCGTAGAAGACCAGCGCCGCCGCGCAGGCCACTGCCATGGCCGTGGCGAAGGCCCAGGACCGGCCCGGCGCGAACAGCGCGACGCCGGTCAGGCCGAAATACATGGCCAGCATCATGAAGTCGCCCTGGGCGAAGTTGATCACCCGCATGATGCCGAAGATCAGTCCCAGCCCGGCGCACATCAGCCCGTAGAGGCAGCCGAGCAGCAGCCCCGCCGCGAGGATCTGCAGCAGGGCCTCGATCTCACCCGTGTAGCCCATCGTCGCTCAGCCCGGCCGCGGCCAGGACAGTTCCGCCTCGGCATCCGCCTCCGGCAGCACGGTCAGAGGCTTGCCGTTCTTCCATTGGAAGACGGCCGGCACGGCATCGGCGCGGCGACCGTTCTTCTCGAAGCGCAGCCGCTCGCCCAGGAAGAACCTCGCCGGGCCCTCGGTCGTGTCGGTCGCCAGCAGCGCCGCCATCAGCGCATCGCGGTCCGCCTTGCCGGCGCGCTCCAGCGCATCGGCGATGAGCGCCACATGGCCGTAGAGCGAGAGCGTGTCCTGGATCAGCCAGGGCTCGCCCGAGCGCTTCATCAGGTCGGCGTTGAGCGCCGCCTGCCGCTTCGAGGTCCAGTTGCCGGCGACGCCGATGACGCCTTCCAGGTAGTTGGCGCCCATGTTCTTCAGCATCTCGGGCGTACCGAAATTGGCCGAGGGCGCGATCACCGGCACCTTGCCCTGGCCGAGGCCGAACTCGGTCAGCGTCTGCAGCAGCAGGCGGGAATCCGAGGTGGCGGTGGTGCCGAGCAGCACGAGGTCCGGCCGCGCGCGGCGCAGGCGCTGGATCAGCGGCGTGGCGTCCGAGAGCGGGACGCTGAAGTTCTCGTCCATCACCGTCTTCAGGCCGAGCTTCTCGAAGCCGCCCTCGCGCAGCGGCTTCATGTTGGCCTGGTTGACCGCCGTGTCGTCATTGATGCAGGCGATGGTCGACGGCTTCTTGCCGGCGACCTTGCCGGCCAGGGCCAGCAGCGGCTCCAGCGCCGCCGGGATGATCCGGCTGGACGGCGGCGAGGAGGCGAGGACGTAGTGGAAACCGCGGGCGGTGATGGTGTCCGCCCAGGAGAGGGTGATCCAGGGCAGCTTGGCGCGCTCCGTCACCTCGGTCGCGGCCAGGGTGAAGGAGGAGGCCCAGGCGCCCATGCCGGCAAGCAACTCGCGGTCCGCCGCCAGGCGCTGCGCCGCCGAGGTCACCTGCTCGACGTTGGCGCCGGCATCGGCAATCACCAGCTCCAGCGTCGCGCCGCCCAGCGCCTTGATGCCGCCATTGCGGTTCACGTCCTCGACGGCCAGGGTGGCGCCGGTGCGCATCAGCTCGCCCTGCCGCGCGAAGGGGCCGGAGAGCGGCGCCAGCAGGGCGAGCCTGATGGGCGCCGATTGAGCCCGCGCCGTGCCATGAACGATGGCGGGCATGGCCAGGGCGGTGCCGAGCAGGCCCCGCCGGGTGATGGTCGTCATGGACGTCTTCCTCCAGACCGGACTTGGCGCCGGTTCCTGCATCACACGCGCTGCTGATCCTCAGTGAAGAGAGCCCGCTGTCCAGGGCGTCCCGACCTCTTCCCCTGCCCGGCGCGGCCGGCGCAACGGCGCGGTCCGGACATGAAAGGCGGGGTTCAGGCGGACGGGAAATCCGCTGAACGGGCCAGAGAGCATGGCTCCGGCCAGGCCGTGTGCCTGGACATGGTGTCTTCCTTCCGGATTGCGGCGAGCCTAGTCCGCCACCTTGAAGACCGTCAATATGACAATATTTGCGCCATCAGCCATGATCGGACAATGTTGCCGCATAAGAAATTCAACATTATCAATTTTCTAGATTAAATTCAGGGTTATCAGCCCGGATTCCTGACAAAAGGAATGGAAGATTGTCGGGCGATTCCCGGCCAGGCCTTAGTGCCCTGAGGGGGCTTCCGTTCCGAGAGGCAGCGGGGTACCCGCCGCGTCATAGCCCGGCACGTCCTGCCGGATGCGGGCGGAGAAATCCTCCGCTTCCCCGGCCCGCCGCGCCCGCCTGGTGATGCACCCGCGGCGCCGCAGCTCCGCCACCGTTTGGCCCGGCGTCAATCCGCCCACCGCGTGCAGGTAGTCCGGCAGATAGCCGGAGCACAGCAGCCGCCAGTCGAGCGGCAGGCCCCGGATGATGCGGCGGACCATCTCATACACCATGGTCGTGCAGTTGGCGGTCAGCGTGTTGTAGAAGCGCGGCCGCGCCTCGATCGCCCGCGCCGTGTCGAGATAGGCGAGGAACAGCGAGCGCATCGCCGCGCGCGGCATCAGGACGCGGTAGAGATAAACGTCCTCGCCCCGCGCATTGGTCCTGAGCGCCAGGATATCCCGCTCATCGGCCGCCACCAGGCAGGCCTCGAACTGCCGGAACAGCCCGCCCAGCGCATGGAAGGCCTCGCCCCGCTTGCGCCGGATCTCGATGGAGAAAACGACGTGCCGCCCGTCCCGGAAGCCGAAGGAGACCAGGGTGTGCGCGATGGCCGGACCCATCCAGTAGGACAGGACGGCATCGACGCTGACCAGCCCGTCGAGATCGTAGCTCCGGCTCTCCCAGCGGGGCGTGAAATCCGCGGCCGAGCGCCAGGTGAAGTTGCGCAGGTTGTGCAGCGTCACCCTCTCGCCCGCCCGCTCGGCGCGGAGCAGCCGCGCCACGTCCTCGGCCCAGACACGGTCATGGCTCGGACGCAGCGTGAACCACCAGAGCAGCAGCGCGGCGAAGCCCAGCGCATAGCCGCCGAGCGCGGGCCCGGGCACGCCGGCCCAGGCGGCGGCCACCGCGGTCAGCCCCAGCCCGAGCCAGCCCAGCGCCATCGCCCGGCGCCAGCCTGGCGCGGCGGCGGGGCCGCGGATGGCCCGCGCCGGGCAGGCCCAGGCCCGCGACAGCAGGGC
>NZ_JBSXMU010000126.1:0-8860 GCF_054073225.1 Teichococcus aerofrigidensis | reverse complement strand
CCCCCGCGCCGGGGGCCGCGCCCCATGCGCGCGCCGAAGGCCGCCTGGTCCTCGAAGAGCGGCGTCAGCCCGTTGCCCAGCAGCTTCTTCCGCAGCTCCGGATTCTCCAGCGCCGTCCTCACCGCGCCGGACCAGCGCGCCACCGCCTCCGGCGCCATGCCACGCGGCCCGCAGAAGCCGAACCAGCCGACCACCTCCAGCCCCGGCACGACCTCCGGCAGCTTGGCAAGGCCCGGATAGCCTTCCAGCTCGCCACTGTCGCCCACCGCCAGCAGGCGCAGCTCGCCGCCCTCCACCTGGCGGATCATGTCGCCGAGATTGCTGATGATGAGGTCCGCCCGGCCGGCGATCACGTCCAGCATGGCGGGCGCCGCGCCGCGATAGGGCACGTGCAGCAGCTGCAGCCCGGCCATCCGGCTCAGCCGCTCGCCCGAGAGGTGCTGCGCCGAGCCGCCGCCGGCCGAGGCATAGCTCAGCGCCCCCGGCCGCTTCCGCCCCTCGGCCAGGACGTCCTGCAGGCTGCGGTAGGGGCTGCGCGCGCCCACCGCCACGCCGTAGCGGGAGAGGGTGGCATTGGCGACCGGGATCAGGTCCTGGCCCGGATCGACCGGCAGCGTCAGGCCGGGCAGCTCGGGGCTGATGGTCATGGTGCCCATCGGGCACTGGAAGACCACGCTGCCATCCACCGGGCCGCGCGCCACCGCCTCGGCGGCGATGAAGCCATTGGCGCCGGTGCGGTTCTCGACCAGCACCCGCTGGCCGAGGACGGGCGCCATGGCTTCCGCCATCAGCCGCGCCATGATGTCGCTGGTGCCGCCGGGCGAGAAGCCGGCGATGATGCGGAGCGTCTCCCCGGCGGGCGGGGCGGCCTGCCCCAGGGCCATGCCCGGCAGCAATCCGGCGCCCAGCAGCGCCAGTCCCAGAAGCCTTCTCATTCCGTGTTTCCTTCCCCAGGCGGATCTTGTTCGGCCTGTACTCATTCGGCCCGGATGCCGGCGGCGCGGATCACCTCGCCCCAGCCCTGCCGGTCCGCCGCGACGGTGCGGGCGAAGGCCGCGCTGTCCTCCAGCCGCAGCACCAGCCCGTTCTCCTCCAGGCGCCGCCGCAGCGCGGGATCGTCGAAGCCGCTGCGCAGCGCCTCGAACCAGCGCGCGGCCAGCGCCGGCGGCAGGCCGCGCGGACCACACAGTCCGAACCAGCCGCTCACCGCATAGCCCGGCAGGGTGTCCGAGACCTGCGGCACGCCGGCGAAGCGCGGTGAGCCAATGCCATCGGCGAAGGCGAGCAGGCGCAGCCCCTCGCCCAGTTGCGCCACCACGTCGCCAAGATTGGTGATGATGGTGTCGGCGCGCCCGGCCGCCACGTCCAGCACGCCCGGCGCCGCCCCACGATAGGGGACATGAACCAGCTCCAGCGCCGCGACCCGCGCGAGACGGGCGCCGGAGAGATGGGAGACCGAGCCGATGCCGGCGCTGGCGAAGGTCAGGCGGCCGGGCCGCTCGCGCGCCGCGGCGACGAATTCGGCCACGCTGCGATAGGGCGAGCGGGCCGAGACCACCATCACCTGGCTGGAATGCGCGACATTGGCGATCGGCACGAGGTCCCGCGCCGGATCGATCGGGATCTGCGCGCCCGGCAGCTGCGGGCTGATGGTGAGCAGGCCGGTGGAGCACTGCACGACGGTCAGCCCGTCCGGCGCGCCACGTGCCGCCTCGGCGGCCGCGATGAAGCCGTTGGCGCCGGTCCGCACCTCCACGACCGGGCGCTGGTCGAAGTCCGGCGCCACCGCCTCGGCGATCAGCCGGTTGACGATGTCGCTGGTGCCGCCCGCCGCGAAGCCGCCCAGGATGCGGGGCGGATGCTCCGGGAAGCCCTGGGCCTGTGGCGCGGAGCAGAACAGCAGGGCCGCCAGACCCGCCGCCATGCCATGGAGCCGCCGCATCGCCATGATCCGTCCCCTTCCCATTGCTTCCCCATGGTCGCGCCGCCGGGCGGCCCGCGCCCGGCGGGGTTGCCTCACGGCCGCATGCGCAGCCCCGAGGGGCGCGGCTCCAGCAGCGGCCGGGCCAGATGCGCAAACTCGCAGAGCAGGCGGCGGGTGTCGCGCGGGTCGATGATCTCCTCGACCCAGAAGGCCTCGGCGGTGCGGAAGGGCGAGCGGAGCTGCTCCAGCCGCTGCTCGATCTCGGCGAGCTTCGCCTTCGGGTCCGCCGCCTCGTCCAGCTCGGCGCGGTAGGCCGCCTCGATGCCGCCTTCCAGCGGCAGCGAGCCCCAGCGCGCCGAGAGCCAGGCATAGCGCAGCGAGAGCCGCCCGGCCGGCTGGTGCGCCACCCCCGCGACGCCGAAGGCGTTGCGCAGGATCATGGTGCAGAAGGGCACCGTCGTCTGGTTCAGCGCCGCCATGGCACGCACGCCGAGGCGGATGGTCGCCGCCTTCTCCGCCTCCAGCCCGATCATGAAGCCCGGGCAGTCCATCAGATAGACCACGGGCAGGTGGAAGGTCTCGGCGAGGTCGAGGAAGCGGATCACCTTCTGGCAGGTGTCGGCGGTCCAGGAGCCGCCGTAGAAGAAGGGATCGCTCGCCATCACCGCCACCGGATGCCCGTCGAGCCGCGCCAGGCCGGTGACGATGGAGCGGCCGAACATCTTCCCCATCTCGAAGAAGCTGCCCTGGTCCACGACGGATTCGATGATCGGGCGGATCTTGTAGACCTGCCGGCGGTCGCGCGGGATGGCGGTGAAGAGCTTCTCGTCACGCCGCGCCGGATCGTCCTTCGGATCCCCGGGCGCCGCCAGCGGCGGCAGCTCATGGACCGAGGAGGGCAGGTAGGAGAGGAAGCGCCGGGCGCAGGCGAAGGCCTCCGCCTCGGTATCGACGGCGTGGTCGATGGCGCCGCTGCGCGTCTGGATCTCCCAGCCGCCCAGCGCCTTCTTCTCCAGCGTCTGGCCCAGCCGCGCCACCACGGGCGGGCCGGCCACGAACATCGAGGCGGTCTCCTTGGTCATGACCGAGAAATGGGTCGAGGCCAGCCGCGCGGCGCCGAGACCGGCGACCGAGCCGAGCCCCAGCCCCACCACCGGCACGACGCTGAGATTCTCCGTGGTGTAGTGGTAGAGCCAGCCGCCGCCGATGCCGCCCGGCAGGTTGGCGCGCCCGGTGGTCTCGATGGTGCGCACCGAGCCGCCGCCACCCGAGCCCTCGATCATGCGGATCAGCGGCAGACGGAAGTCGTGCGCCAGCCGCTCGGCCATGATCGGCTTCTCGCGGATCGTGGCATCGGCCGAGCCGCCGCGCACCGTGAAGTCGTCGCCGACCACGACGACCGGGCGGCCGTTCAGCTCGGCGCGGCCGAAGACGCAGTTGGAGGGCTGGAAGCCGCTGAGCCGGCCCGCCTCGTCGTACTGCGCCTTGCCGGCGATGGCCCCGGTCTCGCGGAAGCTGCCGGCATCGACCAGCCCCTCCACCCGCTCGCGCACGGTCAGCCGCCCGGCATCGTGCTGGCGGCGCACCTTGTCGGCGCCGCCCAGCTCGCGCGCCATCGCCTCGCGGGCGCGCAGCTCGTCCAGTTCGGGCTGCCAGCTCATCGGCCGGCCTCCGCGCCACGCCGCCGCAACGCGGCGAGCAGCGTCGCGCCCAGCGCCACCTTCACCGCCGTGCCCGGCAGGAAGGGCAGCAGCCCGGCGCTGACGGCCACCGCCGGCCCCGCCAGCACCGCCAGCCAGGAGACGCCGGCGGCCAGGATCACCGCATGGCCCAGCGCCAGGGTGGCGGCGCCGCGCGCCCAGCCATGGCCCCAGCCGCGCGCGGCCAGCGCGCCGGCCAGGGCGGCGGCGGGCAGGAAGCCCAGCAGGTAGCCTCCGGTCGGGCCCAGCAGCGCCGCCGGCCCGGCCTTGAAGCCGGCGAAGACCGGCAGGCCGACCAGCCCCTCGGCCAGGTAGAGCGCCAGGGTGGCGGCGCCGAGGCGCGGCCCGTAGGCCATGCCGACCAGCAGCACGACGAGGCTCTGCAGCGTCATCGGCACGGGCTGCAGCGGCACCTGCACCTGGGCCGAGGCGGCGATGGCCAGGCTGCCGCCCAGCGCCAGCAGCGCGGCGCGCAACGGCCGGGCCGCGGGGCGGGAGAGGGAAATGGCGTTCAGCATCGGGAGCCTTTCGGTCAGGCCGCGCGCGGCGGCGTCAGGCGGGGGCGGAGGCGCTCGGCGAGGCCGGTGTCGATGGCCGCCTCCCGCATCTCCGGCGTGTCGAGCAGATCGGCCAGGAAGCCGGCATTCCAGCGGATGCCCTCGACCCGCGCCCGGCGCAGCGCGGCGGCGAGGCCGGCCAGCGCCGCGGCGCGGTCCGGCGCGTGCACGATCACCTTGGCCAGCATCGGATCGTAGAAGGGCGTCACCTTGTCGCCGGCCCGGATGCCGGCATCGACGCGCAGCCCCCCTCCCGGCTCCGGCAGGGCGAGCGCCGCCAGGGTGCCGGGCGAGGGCAGGAAGTTGCGCGCCGGGTCCTCGGCGCAGAGCCGCGCCTCCACGGCATGGCCCTCGAGGCGGATCTCCTCCTGCCGCAGCGGCAGCGGCGCGCCGGCGGCGACGCGGAGCTGCCACTCCACCAGATCGAGGCCGGTGACCATCTCCGTCACCGGATGCTCGACCTGCAGCCGCGTGTTCATCTCGATGAACCAGATGCGGTCGGCGGCCAGCGCCCCGGCATGCCCCGCGCCCGCATCGGTGCCATCTTCCGCGCCGGCGTCGGAGTCATCTTCCGCGCCGGCGTCGGCGACAAACTCCACCGTACCGGCGCCGCGATACCCGACGGCGCGCGCCAGCGCCACGGCACGCCGGCCAAGCTCCTCGCGCAGCGCCGCCGTCATCCCCGGCGCGGGGGATTCCTCCACCAGCTTCTGGTTGCGCCGCTGCAGGCTGCAGTCCCGCTCGCCCAGATGCACCACATGGCCGTGGGCATCGGCGAAGACCTGCACCTCGATGTGCCGCGCGCGGGAGACGAGCTTCTCCAGCAGCAGCCGCGTGTCGCCGAAGGCGGCGGCCTCGCGCCGGGCGCCCTCCAGCGCGGCGGCGAAATCGCCGGGTCGCGCCACGCGCCGCATGCCGCGTCCGCCGCCTCCGGCCACCGCCTTGATCATCACGGGATAGCCGATGGCCTCCGCCTCCGCGGCGAGGCGCTCGTCCGACTGATCCTCGCCGTCATAGCCCGGCACGGCGGGCACGCCGGCCCGGCGCGCCACCGCCTTGGCCGCCGCCTTGCCGCCCATGGCGCGGATCGCTTCGGCCGGGGGCCCGATGAAGACCAGGCCGGCGGCCTCGCAGGCGGCGGCGAAGTCGGCGTTCTCGCTGAGGAAGCCATAGCCCGGATGCACCGACCGGGCGCCGGAGCGCCGCGCCGCCGCCAGGATGGCCTCGATGTTCAGGTAGGACTCGCGCGGCGCGGCCGGCCCGATGCGCTCCGCCCGGTCGGCGGCGGCGACATGCAGGGCCCCGGCATCGGCATCCGAATACACCGCCACGCTGGGCAGGCCGAGGCGGCGGCAGGTGGCCGCGACGCGGCAGGCGATCTCGCCGCGATTGGCGATCAGCACGGGGGCCAGGGATGCCGCCAGGGACGCCTCCAGGGGAGCCTCCGGGGAGGGGGAGGCCATCTCAGGCCTCCAGCGTCGCGACGGCCTGCTCCTCTTCCACCGCCTGCCCCTCCTGCACCAGGATGGCGGTGACGCGGCCGGCCGAGGGCGCCGTGACCGGGATCTCCATCTTCATGGACTCCAGGATCATCAGCACGTCGCCCTCCTCCACCCGGTCCCCCGGCCCGGCCTGGATCTTCCAGACGGACGCCGCGATTTCGGATGTCACGCTCACCTCGGCCATGCCCTGGCGCTCCCTCGTCATATTTGTTATCACAAAATCCACCCAGGGGCCGGGGGCGTCAACCCTTCTTGCCGCGTCGGGAGGTGGGAGAGCGGCGATGGACGAGGAACAGGGGGTGATCCAGGCGGAGAATGTCGGCGCCAAGGTCTATCAGCGGCTGCGGCTGGACCTGATGCGCAGCCGCTTCCGCCCGGGCGAGAAGCTGAAGCTGCGCGACCTCGCCGCCGGCCTCGGCGTGAGCCCGACGCCGGTGCGCGAGGCGCTGGCGCGGCTGGTGAGCGAGAACGGGCTGCAGCAGCTCGATCACCGCTCCGTCCGCGTGCCGGTGCTGACCGAGGCGCGCTGCCGCGAGATCCTAGAGCTGCGCGCCGAGCTGGAGGGCCGCGCCGCCGCCCGCGCCGCCGAGCACAGCGGGCCGGCCGGGGCGGAGATGCTGCTCGCCATCCATGAGCGGATGATGGCGGCGGTGCGCGAGCGCCGGCTGGACGATCTGCTGGCCGAGAACGAGCGCTTCCACATGACGCTCTGCGGCCTGGCGCGGCAGCCGGTGCTGCTGCGGATCATCGAGGGGCTGTGGCTGCAATGCGGCCCGTTGCAGGCCGGGCTGACGCAGATCCGCATGAAGCACCCGCGCGACCAGCATCCGCATCTGGAGGTGATCCGCGGCCTGCGCGAGGGCGATCCGAGCCTGGCGCGCCTCGCCGTGCAGCGCGATGTCAGCCTCTATGGCGATGAGCTGCTGCGCCGCCTGCCGCAGCTCAACGGCCCGCTCTCCGCCGAGGCGCCGGCTTGACGCCGGGCCGGGCGGCCGATCTTATATAACAAATCACAAATGGACGGCCGCGCCGCCGTCCGGGGAGGAAACGCCGACCATGCCCGCCGAGCCCCCGCGCGCCCTGCCCCTCGCACCCTTCCGCGTCCTGGAGATCGGCGGCGGCGTCGCCCTGGCCTATGCCGGCAAGCTCTTCGCGGACTTCGGCGCCGAGGTGTTCAAGCTGGAGCCGCCCGGCGGCGATCCGCTGCGCCGCGAGCCGCCGCTGGTCGAGACCGGCGCCGGGCGGGACTCCGCCCTTTTCGCCTGGCTCAACAGCAACAAGCGCGGCCAGACGGCGACGCCGGAGCGACAGGCCGCCCTGGCCGCCGCCTGCGACGTGGTGCTCGACGCCCGCCCCCGCGCCGAGCGCGAGGCCGCGCCCCTCGGCGCCCCCGGCGCGGTGCGGACCGCCATCTCCTGGTTCGGCGACAGCGGCCCCTATCGCGACTTCGCGGCCACCGACATCACCGCCCGCGCCCTGGCCGGCGTCTTCGCCTGCACCGGCCCGGCCGAGGGCCCGCCCGCCATGCTGGGGGGCATTGCCGGCGAGGTGGTCGGCGGCATCGCCGCCTTCAACGCCACGGCCGCGCATCTGCTGGGCGGCGGCGCGGCGCGGCTCGAGGTGAGCATCCACGAGGCCAATATCAGCGTCGCCGAGTATCAGGCGACGCAGGGCGTGACCAATCCGGAGGTCGAGCGGCGCTACGGCGTCAACCGCTTCGCCCCCACCAGCCCGCTCGGCGTCTATCGCTGCAAGGAGGGCTGGCTCGGAGTCACCGTGGTCACGCCGCAGCAGTTCCGTGCCTTCTGCGAGATGCTGGACCTGCCCGGCCTGGCCGACGACCCGGAGCACATCGTCGCCCTCGACCGGCTGCGCCATGCCGACCGGCTGGAGGCGGTCTTCGCGCCGCGCCTGCTGCAGCGCACGGCGCAGGAATGGTTCGAGGAGGCGCTGCGTCGCCGCCTGCCCTTCGCCGTGGTGCCGGAGATGGCGAGGCTGCTGGAGACGCCGACCCACCGCGCCCGCGACGCCTTCGCGGCGATCACCCTGGGCGCGGCGCGCTTCGAGGGCCCGACCCTGCCGCAGCGCCTGGAGCGCACGCCCCCGCTGGCCGCCGGCCGCGCGCCCCTGGCGGGCGAGGACGATGCCCTGCCGCCACCGCCGCCCCGCCCCTTGGGGGAGCATCCCCTCGGAAAGCATCCCCTCGGAAAGCATCCCCCGGGGGAGCCAGGCCTGCCGCTCGCGGGGCTGCGGATCATCGACCTGTCGATGGGCTGGGCCGGGCCGCTCTGCACGCGCCAGCTGGCCGATCTCGGCGCCGAGGTCATCAAGGTCGAGGCCTGCCAGTATCCGGACTGGTGGCGCGGCGTCGATCCGCGGCCGGCCTTCTTCACCGGGCGGCGCTATGAGCACGACCTGCGCTTCTGCGTGCAGAACCGCAACAAGAGCGGCATCACCCTCGACCTGACCACGCCCGAGGGTGCCGGCCTGCTGAAGCGGCTGGTGCGCGGGGCCGATGCGGTGGTCGAAAACTACGCGCGCGAGGTCCTGCCGAAGCTCGGCCTCGACTATCCGGTGCTGGCGGCGGAGCGGCCGGACCTCGTGATGCTGTCGATGCCGGCCTTCGGCGCCGAGGGCCCCTGGCGCGACGCCCGCGCCTATGGCTCGACGCTGGAGCACGCCTCCGGCCTGCCCACCGTCTCCGGCGAGGCCGACTGGCCGCCGACCACCAACCAGCTCGCCTATGGCGACCCGATCGGCGGGCTGAACGCCGCCGCCGCCCTGCTCACCGCCCTGCTGCACCGGCAGGCCACCGGCGAGGGCCAGCACATCGACCTGGCGCAGGTAGAATGCATGTTCCCGCTGGTCGCGCCCTGGATCATCGCGCAATCGGCCACCGGCTCGCCCGGCCCGCGCCGGGGCAACCGCCATCCCGGCCAGGTGCCGCATGGCTGCTTCCCCTGCGCCGATGACGAATGGCTGGCCGTCGCCGTCACCGACGACCCCGCCTGGGCGCGGCTCTGCGCGGCCATCGGGCGGCCCGATCTCGGCGCCGATCCCGCCCTGGCGCGGCTGCCCGGCCGCCGTGCGCGCGAGGCGGAGCTGGAGGCGGCGCTGGCCGGCTGGACGCGCCGGCACGGCGCCGAGGCCGCCATGCACGCCCTGCAGGCCGCCGGG